>CAZIYY010000023.1:0-26952 GCA_964543585.1 uncultured Anaerolinea sp.
AATCAGCACACTTACACAAGTCATGGATTGGTGTGACATCCAACGCGCTCATCAATTAATTGAAAGCGGTCATACACTCGGTAAAATTGTTTTGAATGTCACCGCCTGACATTTAGAATAGTCAACATAGGAATCGCGCCCAACAACACGTGCAGGCAACTCGGCTACGCCTCCTGAATTCATAGGTAGCTGGCGCAATCCGCCGAGCGCCTAACGCAAACCGTTGGGCGGCTCAACCCATAGTATCAGAGGTAACATAAATATTGGAGATGATTTTGAAAGTCCTTTTATATCCCTTTATTGGACTATCAGCATTAGGTCTCGTGCTTAGTGCAGTAACACACATTGCTATAATATTTGGCTTGCACGTTCCTGAAGAATTGAACTTGCTTTTTCCTGGAATATTTATTGTTTGGTTTCCCGCTGTCATTACGTTAAGTTTAATAACTGATGGCTCTCTCAGAAAAGATATTTGGAAAGTTGCTCTACGTGGCGCTCCCAAATGGATGCGCTACATGACTTACGGTTTTGCAATTTACGCTATCATTAACTTTGTGTTCTTTATTGTACTTGCCCCCAACAAACCCCAAGACTCTGACAGTTCCATGCTTAGAGGTTTTTCAGGATACATTTTGCCTTTTTATTCTGTGGCATTGGCAGTTTTTTATTCTGCCAGCCAAGTTGGAAAGAATGGATTCCGTCGTAAATGCCCGAATGGGCATCAAGTATCTTTTTCGGCAAAATATTGTGAAAATTGTGGTCAACCGATTTTAGACGATGTAAACTAAATGACCGCCACCCAACAAAGCGTGCAGCGGCCGTGTGGGAGTCTGCGCGGTTTACAAGCATTGTCTACGCCCGCCCACCTGCCAGTAACGCAAACCGTTAGGCAGGCGCTCTGTGCAATTACCAAAAGAAGGTGAAAAGATATTTCCGCACAATTACGCTCTCGAAAAGCTCTCCGCTGCCGTCAGGATTCTCGCCACCAGTGAAGGTGATGCACGGTCCAGACTTTTGCTCGCCTACTCCGTGTTCGGCTTCCTCCAACCCGATGCCTTTCCGCCAGCACTCCAACCTGACTATGAGGCGATTAGAAAGGAAATGACTAAACGCCTTCCAAAGAGTGATGCGGAACGACGTGAATGGGCTACCGATGGAGACGCACAGGCAAACATTCGGCGAATGCAAAACCGGACCGCGTCGAAAATAGCCACAAAAATATTCGATTTGGAGCATAGCGTGCGGCTAGTCTATGAGGAATGGCACGACAATCTATTGAGATCTTCTCGATGATGTTTCACCCGCCTACCGACGACTAGCAGTGTCAAGGGGTGGAAAAATGGTCAGAAACGAAAAGGGCTTTGGCAGATTAGGATCTCACAAAGCCTTTTGTATTGAGCGATGAGGGATGATTCAAGAAAGGGCAATGCTTCGCCAACCTGCCAGGTGTTTTCGTGGGTGTTACAATGGGAGAAATTTTATTGTTCCTCCTCGAGCCAAACACCATAAGCCATGTATAACCTCCAACAGATAGCAACCGAAAAAGATGAGATGCGTGAGGCTGTGTTGAACGCCCGCGCCTATAAACCCATTTACGTCAAAATCAAAGTCAACTACGGATGCAATCTCAAGTGTGAGATGTGCAAACACTGGCGCGAGACGCGCGAGCCGCCCATTTCGATGGATAGATTCAAAGAAATCATCACAGAGTTGGGTGAACTCGGATGCAAGAAAATCCACTTCTCGGGCGGCGAGCCGATGTTACGTCCGCAACTGCCTGACCTGGTGGAATATGCAACTCAACTTGGAATGCGCGTCACAATGACCACCAACGGCACTTTGATTGACAAAGTAAAAGCAAAGAGATTGGTTGAAGCGGGTCTGCGCGGTGTGAATGTTTCAATCGATTCCCCCATCCGCAAAATGCACGAAAAGATTCGCGGCGTGGAAGGTTCGTACAAGTTAACCACGCGCGCAGTAAGCTTATTCCGCAAATATTCGCACAAAGGAAAACTCACCGTCCGTATCAACACTGTGGTTGGACGTTCAAACTACGAAACCCTCGCAACACTTCCTGACGTGGCGCACGAACTCGGCGCGGATGGTATCAACTTGATTCCCGTGGATGATCATTGCGGTGAACATCTCTCCATGCGGAAGAAGGACATCGCATTATTCAATTCCGAGATTGCTCCCATCATCGAGCAACGCGCAAACGAGTTGGGTGTGTCGCTCGCGGATGATGACGCGTTCCCCTTTGGCAAAGACGAGTCTGAAGTCAAATTGGGACGCGCGGGTCGTTATGCCTTTGGCTATTACAACAAGTTCCCCTGCTTCGCGCCGTGGACGCACAGCCTGATTGATTTCAATGGATTGGTCTATGTCTGTTGCATGACGCGCGAACAAATCAAGCCATTGGGGGATGTTCGCAAACAATCCTTCAAGGAAATTTGGGAAGGCGCGGCGTATCGCCAGATCCGCTTGAACATGCACCCGCCCGCGCTCAAGCCCTGTCAACGCTGCGATGATTTTATCGTGGAGAATAAAAAGATTTGGGAAACTATTGGACCATATTGATTCTTAAACACAAAGGGCACTAAGGTCACGAAGGAGAAAAGCCCGAAAGCCTTAAACCTTTGTGTACTTTGTGTCCTTCGTGGTGAAAAAAATTTAACTCAAATCCGAAAACATATCCGCGCGGTCATCATCGTCCCATGTGCTCGCGCGATTGAAAGTATCAAGGTCGGTCGCGGTAAAGACAGCCGCGGCGATTGGCAATGCAATGGGCATATCCAATCCCTGTTGGCAGGCAAGGCAAACGCGACCGTCACGCGTTTGATTCGTGTGTTCGTCGCAAAATCCGCGCCCGCATTTGACGCAAGTCCCCAGCGACGGATTCTCGCAACGATGCGGCACAAGATAACCGATAATCATTTCACATTGTTCAGCCTTTTTATCTGCCATGAAGATCGCGCTCCTCTCTGAAAAGTATACACCCGACATTGGCGGACTGGCAATCTCAACGGAACGATTCGCGCGCTTGCTTTCCTCTGCTGGATATGAAGTCCGCGTCTTTTCTCCAACCCTCAACCTGTCCTCCTCCGAAAAGCGGACCCTCACCCACAGCGAAGTCAGCGTTACGCGTTTGGGCGCGCACAAACGCGTAGACGATACGCTGGTGGATTGGTTTGAACTCATTGTCGAAGAACATAAGCGCGCACCATTCGATGTGCTTCATGCATACTTCCTCACCCAGGCAGGCTTCGTCGCGACCTATGCGGGAAAATATTTGAATGTGCCAAGTGTCGTATCTATTCGCGGCAACGACATTGAGCGCGCCGCGTTTGACCCGTCCAAGTTCTCGCATGTCCTGTACGCGTTGCAAAACGCGAGCGCGGTGACGACAAATGCAAATGAATTGGTTAAGAAAGCAAGGGCTTTTGCCGAAGGTCGTGAAGTTATTTTGATTCCAAATGGAATTGAGACCGAGCATTTCAAGCCGATAGAAAAGAATCTGGCATTGGCTAAGTCTTTGGGATTAAAAACTCTGGAGTCCGACAGCAAGCTGTCGGATGTCGGGGAGCAAGCTCCCCGACTCCAAAATAATTCTGTGATTGGTTTCGTCGGAGAATTACGGGAGAAAAAGGGACTCAAGACTCTCCTAAGCGCTTACAGGACGATCAATGAGAAACAATCAGTTGCACTGCTTATTGTCGGTGAAGTACGTCAGGGCGAAGACAAACAACTCTTCGACGAATTCAAACAAGCCAATCCGCACGCGAAGATTATTGTCACAGGTTACATTTCACCCGGCGATCTGCCCGCGTATTACGCTTTGATGGATGTGTTCGTTCATCCGTCCTTACGCGATGGAATGCCGAATGCTGTCCTTGAGGCGATGGCTTGTGAGAAAGCCGTCGTTGCCACACCCGTTGGAGGAATACTGGATGTAGTGAAAGATCGGGAAAACGGAATCCTTGTCCCTGCGAATGACGCGGATTCTTTATCCAAAGCGATCACTGAATTATTGAGCGATGAATCCCTGCGATGCAGACTCGGCAAATCCGCGCGGGAAAAAATCAAAAAGGAATTCACCACACAGAAGGAATTGGATTTGAACCTGACGGTCTATCAATCTTTGGGAATAAGAGTCTAACGCGAGCGCGAAAAGTTTTTTGGAATCTTTGCGTCTGATCCCTCACGATTCAACTTCAATATAAATCCGTTTGTTGATCGCGCCTTTGCTTTTGTAATCTGCCACACGGATATGACCGACTTCACTTGTATTGCGGACGTGCGTGCCGCCGTCGGCTTGCAAATCAAGGCCGACGATCTCAATTGTCCTTACATGCGTGATGCCCTCAGGCAGAAGATTAATCTTCGTGCGGATCAGATCGGGAATTTGAAACGCCTCATCGCGCGGCAGAATATTTACACGAATCTCTCGCGACATCTGCACTTCTTTATTAATGGCAGTCTCAATTTCGCGCACCAGTTCGCCGCGCATGGTTTCAAATTCAAAATCGAGATGACCCTTGAGCGGTTCCATATTCCCGCCTGTAACCAGCGCACCATAATCGCGGAAAATGGTGCCGCACAGCACATGCAAAGAGGTATGCGTACGCATCAGTTTGTATCGCCGCGCCCAGTCCAAAGTCCCGCGCGCAGCGGAGCCAGCGGATGGCAATGGCGAAGTCCCACCGAGAAAGTGCAGGACGTCGTCGCCCTGCTTCTTCACCTTATCCACCGCGTAAATCACGCCATTGACATTCAAAGATCCAAAGTCGCAAGGCTGTCCTCCGCCGCCGGGATAAAAAGCGGTGCGGTCCAAAACCAGTGCCCGCTCTTCCGGCAGAACGGATATTATGAACGCTTCGAACTCCTGCATATAACTGTCGGTGTGATAAAGCAATTCGGTCATGGTTTCTCCATACCATGAAGTGTACAGCAAATGATAAAATCAGCCAATGGATGAATCAGCCGTAGATCGGAGAGAGCGATGAATCAGAAACTTATCGTCATTGACGGAAAGACCTATAAAAGCGTGGACGAAATGCCCGAAGATGTTCGCAGGAATTACGAGCAGGCAATGCAGGCGTTCGCGGACAATAACAAAAACGGCGTCCCCGACGCGCTGGAAAACTTGAATATCCTTGCGGATAAGAACAAGGATGGAATGCCAGATGCATTTGAAGGCATGGTTTCGAATGTGACCTCATCAACAAAGATCATTGCGGATGGCAAGACCTATAACAGCGTTGATGAGCTTCCTCCGGACATCCGCGCAAAATATGAACAGGCAATGGGAAAGTTGGATGCGAACCGAAATGGAGTCCCCAATGTTTTGGAGGGGAGGATGAACGTTCCAATGCAGGCAGGCAATGTGACACATAGTGATGCGATGCCAGCCTCGCGCGCTCCCACATCAATTTCTTCAAGCCCGACGATAGAACCGGAAGCCGCGAGCGGCTGGATGATTGCGCTCGCGGCGATTCTGATTCTTGGTTTATGTGCCGCGGGCGGAATCGGTGTTTGGTATTTTTTCTTAAGGTGACAGGCATGGCTTCATTATTAGCGTTTGATTAGAACTCCACAAGTCGCTTGACTTCGATTTTGAATTTCTGTATAGTAATTTACGGTAGATTCAATTGGCACGGCCGCCCACCGGCAGGCGTGCCTTTTATTTGTAAACATCCCATCCCACGTTAAGGAGTGCCAATGATTCAGGTCAATGGTCTCACAAAAGATTATGGCGCGCGCCGCGCCCTCCACGAAATAAGTTTCGATGCCAAGCAGGGAGAGATCGTCGGCTTTCTTGGTCCCAACGGCGCAGGCAAAACGACGACTATGAGAATCCTCACCGGCTACATGCCACCCACTGACGGAACCGCAGTTGTGGCTGGATATGATGTAGTCGAGGAATCGCTCGAGGTCCGCAAACGGGTCGGATATCTTCCCGAAACCGTCCCTCTTTACACCGACATGACCGCGCTTGAGTATCTCAAGTTCATGGCGGACTTGCGCCAAATCCCCAACTCGAAAGAACGCGCCTACGAAACACTGGAAATGGTCAACTTGAAAGACCGTGCTACCGGATATATTGGTAATTTTTCAAAGGGTATGCGCCAGCGCGTTGGCCTGGCTCAGGCGTTGATCCATCGTCCTGAAGTGCTTATTCTGGATGAACCCACCATCGGTCTCGATCCGGCGCAGGTTGTGGAAATCCGCAATGCGATCAAAGAGATCGGCAAGGACCGAACCGTCCTGCTTTCCACGCACATTCTTTCGGAAGTGCAACAAATGTGTGACCGCGTCCTGATCATCAACAAAGGCATGATCGTCGCCGAGGATACGCCTGAAAACCTGCAATCGCGCCTGGTCGGTTCACAGCGCGTCATACTGCGCGTACGCGGTGATTCTGATGGACTGGATGCCACCATCAAGAAAGTAAAAGGCACACGCAGTGTGCAGGCAAAGCAGGATGAAACGGTTGAGTTTGAATTTTCATCCGGGCAGGATGTGCGCCCGCAAGTGGCGAAAGCCGTCGTTCAGGCAGGATATGAATTGATCGAGATGCGCCCCGTTGGAATGAGTTTGGAGGAAATATTCCTTGAACTCACCCAGGACAACTCTTCGGGCAGGAAATCGAAATGAGGATTCCATGAGAAATATTTGGACCATTGCAAAAAGAGAGTACGATCATTATTACATCACCCCAATCGCATACATCGTCGCTTTCGTGATTCTGTTCTTTCTCGGCCTTCTATTCACCGCCGTAATACGGAACGCCACCCTAAATTCATTGCAGTACGGGTCTGGGTCGCCCCCGGATATAACTTTTCTTAGCTACTGGTTTGCAATTCTGCTTATGTTTGGGTGTCCTGCCCTAACGATGCGTCTTTTAGCTGAAGAAACAAAGACCGGAACGATCGAGCTGCTTCTTACTGCCCCGATTCGCGACCATGAACTTGTTATCGGCAAATGGCTGGGAAGCTTTCTTTTCATTTTCACCATTACGATTGCGACCCTGATTTATCCGATTGTCTTGAACAAGTTTGTAAGCCCGGGGATTGACTGGAAATTAGCGCTATCTTCCTATCTCGGCGTCATATTGATCGCGGCATCCTTCCTTGCGCTTGGGGTTGGCATATCAGCCATATTCAGCAATCAGATCGCGGCCTTTTTTGTGTCATTCTTCGCCTGCCTGGGTTTGTTTATCTTCATTGGCATTCCAGCAAGCCTTATGCCATCCGGAGGGGAGTTTTTCAAGTATATGGCAATGGGAACTCATTTCAGTGACGCGTTCAACACAGGCAGTATTTATTTATCGGATCTCATTTATTTCTTCAGCCTCATCGCCCTCGGCTTATTTTCAGGCACGGTGGCTATTGAAACCCGGAGGGGCAACTAATGAAGAACAGGCAAAAAGCACAACCCACCTGGCGCCGATTTACCTTCCTGGCGTTGATTATCTCACTTCTCGCATCTGTGGCCACTGCTTTTCTCGGCATCACAAAGGGACTGGTCGCCGCGCAATTATACGAAGTTGCCAACCCGGATAATATCAATCGCTGGCTGCTCATCAGTGCAGGCGTTATTGTTTTGGGGCTGGCGCTCTATGTCATTCTTGAACCGGATAAAGCCACCCGTTTCATCACACGCAGGCAGACTCGTTATGGAAGCAATCTGTTCATTATGTCGCTTGCTTTTCTCGGTATCCTTATTGTCGGAAGCGTGCTTGCTTATCAAAATCCGGTGCGTGTCGCCGATCTCACCGCCGACAAAGAAAACACGCTTGCGCCCGAGTTATTAGACGCACTCGATAGTCTGCCAGAAAAGGTAACTGCCGTCGGCTTCTTCTCCAGTCAGTCCAGCACAGAGTCTGCCGATAAGTTGTTAAGCAATATCAAAGCGAACAGTAACCGCAAGTTCGATTATCGTTTTGAGAACCCTGACTTGAATCCGCTGGCTGCACACGAATCTGGCATCACAGGTAACGGCAAAATTCTGTTAACCATGGGAGAGCACAAAGAAATCGCCGCGTTTGCTGATGAACATGAAATTCTCCAGGCAATCATTCGTCTCACCAACCCAAACCCGCGCGCGGTGTACTTCCTAACCGGGCACGGAGAGGCTGGACTCGAACAAGGCGATGTCAATTTCGCAACTGCCAAGCAAACGCTTGAGAGCAAAAATTACACCGTTAATTCCCTAAGCCTGATCGCCGAGGGAAAAATCCCTGAAGATGCATTGGCTATTGTTATCGGTGGACCACAGAAACCGCTTTCTGATCGCGAAGTAGAGTTGTTGAAGGAATACATCGATAAGGGCGGTTCGTTGGTTGTGCTACAAGATCCCTATCCGTTTACGAATTTTGGAAATGCGCCTGACCCTCTTGCGGAATATCTCACCAAAGACTGGGGGATCACACTCGATCAGGATGTGATCATTGATATCAGCAACTCCTACGGTCCTCAATACGCAGTTTCAGCGATAGCAAACCAGCACCCGATCACCCAGAATATCAATGAAAACCTGATTATTATCATGCCTCAGGCACGCAGTATCAGCATCACAAGTCAGCCGGAAGGCGTGATTCAGACCCCACTCATCGAGACTGCCCCACCCAGCCAAACATCCATTAATTCCTGGGGTGAAACGGCCCTGACATCCGCAGACGGAGGTCAGGTCCAATACGATGAAGGTTCAGATATCCTTGGTCCGCTGAACATGGCCGTCACGGGTGAAAATACGACTACAAAGGGCCGTGTCGTCGTGATGGGTAATTCACTTTTTGCGGAAGGTCAGAATTTCGATGTGAATGGCAATGGAAACTTTTTCATCAACTCGATAGATTGGGCCGCAGAGCAAGAGGACCTTATCCAGTTCACGCCGCGCTCGACCACAACGCGCACATTTGTGCCGCCAACCTCAATCGAGTGGCTTGCGATCCTGCTTGGCTCGCTTTTGATTATTCCAGGCTTGGTGGTTTTGGCTGGGGTTTCAGCCTGGCTGGCGCGCAGGCGGCAGGGATAGAACAAAATGCGTCGCCCCACCGTCATTTATGTGCTGTTATTTCTTGTAATGGCAGGAATCTATTACTATCTCAATAATCGTCCAAAACCTGCGGATATTTCGGTTACTTTGGAACCCGCTTCAGTGGTTTCATATTTGTTCACGTCGGAAGACGGCGTTCCCACAAGCATTCGTGTTGAGTCGAAAACGGGAGGCACTGTCGAAGTTGCGCGTGACGCAGAGAATGCCTGGGCGCTGACTCTGCCCATCGAAGCCAAAGCAGACCAGGGGTTGGCTGAAGCGGCGGCGAGTCAAGTCACCACAATGCAAATTCTTGATAGCCTCCCTGATATCGATCTCAAGATCGTCGGGCTGAAAAACCCTGAATATACATTGACGATCAAATTCACAAGCGGGGTGGAACGAAAAGCCGAGATTGGTGTTGTTACACCCACAGAAAGTGGTTATTACGTTCGCAGCGCCCAAGGCGCTGTTCATATCGTCAGCAAGAGTTCGGTGGACGCATTGCTTGGACTTTTAAATAGCCCGCCGTATTTAGAGACGCCCACGCCGAGCCCAATTCCAGCGACCGACGTTCCGCCGCTTCCTTCCTCCACGCCCGAGGCTGTTACACCTTCTAATGAGACTCCTACACCCTAGCCGTAACATTTATTAATACAGGGCGTCTAACTAATAGAAGAGGAATGAGGAGAGTATTGAAGTTCGCTTGAAAAAGCGTATTCTTATTGAGGAAAATGGATCTGTAACGAATGGATGTAGACAAAATATTGATGGTTGATGAAGAGGAAGAATTCTCTGCGATTGCGCGGCTCGTCGAACTGGGTCGCCAAAAGGGATATATCACGCTCGATGATATATTGCATTTCTTCCCCGAAGCCGAGCAGGACGTTGAACAACTCGAAGAGGCTTTTTCGGCTCTATTGAGCGCGGGGATTCCCTTTGTTGAAGATGCCGCCACCGCAGAACCCACAGAAGATGAACTCGTCGCCGTTGAAGCCGCCGAAGTGGAGCCCGAAATCGATCTCTCACTCGATGATTATCTGGCAAACATAGATACCGACGATACGATTGGCTTATATCTGAAAGAAGTCAGCCGCGTGCCGCTATTGACAGCGGATGAGGAAGTGAAACTTGCCCAGCGTATCGAACGCGGACGAATGTCGCGCGAGGAACTCGCAAAAGGGAACGCCAGTCCGCGCCGCCGCTCTGAACTCCGCAAACTCATCGAGGACGGCTGGGCGGCTCGCGAGCATCTCATCACGGCGAACTCCCGTTTGGTAATCTCGGTTGCGAAGAAATATATGGGACGCGGCGTGCCGTTTCTGGACCTGATCCAGGAAGGCAACATCGGTTTGATCCGCGCAACCAAGAAGTTCGATTATCGGCGCGGACATAAATTCTCAACTTATGCTACGTGGTGGATTCGCCAGGCTGTGACGCGCGCCATTGCTGATCAGGGACGCACCATCCGCGTACCTGTTCACATGGGCGATCAGATCAACAAACTCCTGCGCGTCCAACACCAGTTGACCCAACGACTGGGCCGCGAACCAAGCGTGGAAGAGATCGCTGCCGCGTTAGATGTCCCGCCCAAGAAAGTGGAGAACATGATCCAGGTGGCGCGGCGTCCGCTTTCGCTCGAAACGCCAACTGACGACGAAGAAGATTCGGTGCTGGGCGATTTCATCGAAGACGATGATGCTCCCCCGCCTGATGAAACCGCAACTTACAACCTGTTGAAGGAACACCTCGGCGAAGTGCTGAACGGATTGCCTCCTCGTGAAGTCCGCATTTTGCAATTGCGCTACGGCCTGCTCGATGGACAGGCTTACACGCTGGAAGAAGTGGGCCGCAAGATGGGCGTCACGCGTGAGCGAGTCAGGCAGATCGAAGCGCAGGCATTGAGCCGCTTGCGTCACCCATCCATTCGGCGCAAATTGCGCGATTATCTGGGAGAGTAAAAAAGTAAAAGCGACATCGAAAGGTGTCGCTTTTTGATTCATGGAATATCACGCTTAGGGTAAAATCCAGCAATGCTCAGCCAGTTGCAAAACTCTAAGACAAGAATCATATGGATCCTCCTGCTTGCCCTCATCATCCGATTAGCTGGCATCGCGTCCCGCCCAATCTGGTACGACGAAGCCTTTTCAATTTTGTTTTCCGAAAAAGGACTTGGCGCCATGATCTATGGCACATTAAGTCAAACAGCGACTGGTTCAGCGGATATTCATCCGCTTGGATATTACACATTACTTTGGGCATGGATGAAGGTTTTCGGCGAATCACTGGTTGCGGTAAGAGCGCTATCGATTATTGCAGGCCTAATTACAACTTGCCTCGTTTATTTTATTGCCAGCGAATTGTTTGACACAACCACAGCGCAGTTGAGCATGCTCTTCTCCTCGCTGTCGCCATTTCAAATCCACTATGCCCAGGAAATTCGCATGTATTCATTCCTAGCGATGTGGCTGTTACTTGCCACGTTCGCATTTCTACGCGGCTCTAAAACAAGGCATTGGGGCTGGTGGATATTATTTTCCTTCGCATCCGCACTTGCGCAGTACACGCACAACCTCTCTGCGTTTTATTTGATCACGCTTGCGTTAATCCCTGTGTTCAAAAAGGATTGGAAGAGTCTTCGGTCAGTTGTCGCGGCAGGCATTTTGGCTGTCATTCTCTACACACCATGGCTTGTCCAATTACCCGCCCAATTTGCAAAAGTACAACAGGGATATTGGGTGCAACGCCCTGAAATTGCAGAATTGTTCACGCTCCTCATCGTCTATGTGACCAACACCCCTCTACCAGATCAATGGATACCCGTCGCCCTGCCGATTGCTCTTGTCACAGTAATAATTGCCACAAGACAGACAATTAGTTTTATTCGTGGAACAAAACAAACTAACGGGCTGTTGGTTTTTTACCTATCCTTTGCGCCGCCCCTATCGTTATTTCTATTTTCGCAATGGAAACCCGTATATGTCGAAAGGGCCTTGCTTCCTTCTGGAGCGATATTTTGTATCTGGCTGGCATGGGCATTAACAAACACACACCTTTCAAGTTTGATCCGCAATATCCTGATCGGCGCGCTGGTTGTCGCATCGGCAATGGGAGTTTATGAACACGTCGCTTATCGCGATTTTCCGTATGGACCATTTCAGTCACTGGATGCTTCCCTGAAAGAACGGCTTGAACCGCATGACGTGATTACACACTCCAATAAACTAACCATGCTGCCTGCCCTGCTATTTGACTGGGGTCTCCCACAAACATTCCTTGGCGATCTGCCGGGAAGCGGCGCAGATACGCTTGCCCTTGCCACACAAGAGGTGTTGGGGATTAAGGCAGAAACAGATATCCAATCAGCGGCAGGAAGCGCAGAACGCGTCTGGTATATTATCTTTTCGCGAGCAATAGATGAATACCAAGCAGCGGGAAAAGCAACACATCCTGATCTTGAATATTTAGATTCACATTATGTACTCGTCTCAAAGGAAAGTTGGGATGGCATTCAAGTTTATCTCTACGCAAAGAAACCATGAACTTCCGTGACAAGAAAGACCTCCTGTGGATATTCGTCGGCTCCGCGCTTATCCTCATATGGGGATCCATCCCAACATGGGCTGGTTATCAGGCTGAAACAGAGACTCTCCGCTTTCGCGGCTTGTATTATGACAGCCAAGACTACGCCGTCCACATCGCCATGATGCGGGCTGGCGCTCAGGGCGAGTGGGCATATCAATTTCGATTTACTACTGAACCCCATCGCCTTGCTTACGTTCGTATGTTTTATATCGTCCTCGGCAATCTCAGCGGATGGATGGGATTCGAGCCTGAATTAACCTTTCAACTGGCGCGCGTGCTATTAGGCTTTGCCGCGCTTCTCGCCTTATACCGCCTGATGTGGCGAATCTTTCAAAACATTTTTTGGGCGCGAACGGCATTCTTGCTTGCCGCGTTGGGTTCAGGACTGGGTTGGCTTCAACTCATTTTCAATTGGACATCCACCAGGATCACGCCAATTGATTTTTGGCTGATTGACGACTATGTTTTTTTTAGCCTATCCGTTTTTCCGCATTTCGCCTTTGTTACGGCAGGGATGTGCATTGCCCTAACTCTCTGGCTCGATTATTTGGAAAAACCGCTCTGGTCCTATATTGCATGGATTTCTTTGATCTCTATTCTCATCCAATTCACGAATCCGATCGCGTTTGCAACGGTGGATGCAGGTTTTGCAGGAGCGGCGGTCTTCTCATGGTGGAAAACAGGAAAAGTTCGGTGGGCCGATATGGGCGCACTGGCTTTAATAGCAATAGCGCAACTGCCCCTCGTCGTCTACAACTTTATAGTGCTAAACAACGATCCTCTTTGGAGCCAGTTCACTACGCAAAACCAAACGCTTTCGCCTCCTCCTGATTACTATCTTTGGGGATTTGGGCTGTTCTGGCCCTTTGCAATCCCCGGAACGATCAGCGCGTTTCGCGAAAAGTCCCCCGCAATGGGCGCGGCAGTTTTCTGGATTGCCGCAGGTTTCGCGCTTGCTTATCTGCCACTTGAAATTCAGCGACGCTTTTTGCAAAACATCACGATTCCGCTGGGGATTCTGGCTGTGGTGGGGCTGGTCAAATTATTTGAAACGGGGTCAGTCCGAAGTCCGGCTTTGAAGCGATGGCAGACAAGTCTGGTCATCCTATTGATATTCCTGGCATCAGTCTCATCCATTCAACTGAGCCTGGGCCGCACCATCTATCTTCAAACTCACCCGCAAGAGTTTTATTATTCCGCCAGCATTGATCGTGCCGTCCAATGGTTAAGTGAACATGCACAATACAATGATTTCGTCCTCGCTTCAGAAGAAACTTCTCAAGTTCTAGCACAAAAAGCGGGAATGCGCGTCTATTTAGGTCACGAAATGGAAACATTGAATTACAAAAACAAGCAGGTAATTGTGCGAAACTTCTTCCAAGGAACTACGCCCGAACCTGCAGGCAAACCGATAAGATGGGTCATTTACGGGCCGCTCGAGCGCGGGCTTGGACCGGATTTTCAACCAGGGAATAATCTTGAACTGGTATACGACTCGCAAGACCTCAAAATTTATAGGGTGAAATAATGCAAAAGCCGAGCGCGCTTTCCGGATCGTTTCTACCGCGCCTGAATGACGTTCTCTTTATTGCATTATTTATTGGCGCGCTGATATCGGGACCGAGGATGTTGAATATTGACGGCGATCTGCCCCGTCATTTGCTGATGGGAAAGTATGTACTCGAAACTGGATTCCCCCCGACTCAAGAAATATTCTCTTACGTGTATGAAGGCAGACCTTATGTCTCACACGAGTGGCTGGCAGGCGTCGTCTACTTTTTGTCATATCTGCTTCTTGGTTTGAACGGGGTCGTTCTTTTAGCAAGCATTTTGATTGCCGCAACCTTTACAATGATTCATTTGCACGCGACTTCAAAAAACGGCGAAAACCTTCTGAATTTTCTGCTTGTCCTTTTGGGGGCAATTGTCACATCCATCCATTGGGTTACTCGCCCTCATGTGTTTAGTATGTTCTTCCTTGCAATATGGTTGATTTGGGCAGATCGTTTGAGTCGAGGAGTTCCAGAGAGGCTTTGGATATTTCCAGCCCTGATGTTATTCTGGGGGAATATCCATGCTGAATTCGTCGCTGGATTCCTTTTACTTCTGGCATATATTGCCGGGTGGTTTTGGCAGTATCTGTTTACCCGCCCGCACATCGCCCTGCGAACTGGGAAAAAATTGATTCTTGTTGCCTCTCTTTCCTTCCTGGCTTCTCTATTCAACCCGGCTGGCTTGAGAACATGGGGGACCATACTCGGTTATGTCAATAATCCTTACCTGATGTCTAGGATCACAGAAACCCGGCCTCCTGATTTTACCCAGGCAGCATATCTGCCTTTGCTGGTACTGCTTGTAATATCAGCCCTCTTATTGGCTACAAAAAGGGACAAGTTCACTCCTGCACAAGTATTGCTCATAGCAGGCTTCGGCGCGATGAGCCTGTTTTCGGCGCGAAATGCCCATCTCTTTGGCGTGGTGGCGCCGTTCGCGCTCTCAAACGGGCTCAACGGGGTAACAGGTTTTCGACCATTCAAAACTATCGAGGCGCTGATCACGCGAGTCGAGAGTCAAATAAACGGAAAAGCGTGGCCAATAATTACAGCAATAGTAGCCAGCATTGCCATGATGACGGGCTCGCTTGGGAACTTCAACCGATTTGAAACATCAGTTTTCCCAGTGGACGCGGTCACGTGGCTGGAAAACAACCCACAATCCGGCCGAATGTTCAACGCGTTCGATTGGGGCGGTTATATCCTGTTCCATTTGTGGCCCCAGCAAAAGGTCTTCATTGAGAGTCAAACCGATGTGAGGGGCGAACTCACGCAGGAGTACGAAGCCGTCATTACCCTTCGCGGTAACTGGCGGGAAATTTTCCGGCAATATGGCATAACCTGGGTCGTTATCCCACCTCATTGGGATCTTGCCCGGGAACTGATTGTAGCGCGATGGGAAATCGTATATCAGGATCAAACCGCCATCATATTGATACGCAAGTAATTATGCTCTCCACATGAATTATTGCTTTCCAAAAATAATCACACCCTCTGTTTCATAAATAGCCTTAAAATCCTCATCCACGCGCAAGTGTTCCAGGAAATAAGGAAATGTCCTTTGAAAATCAGCCGGGATGCAATTATCCACGCGCAAGATCTTTGAAACGTAAATGAAGTCATACGCTGAACGGCTGACAGCCCCATCCAGGCAGGAGACATCTCCAGTGGATAAACATTTCTGCACCGGGTAGGTTGACCTGACATAGTCGTTGAAATCCGCGCCTTTCGTCCATTCTGTGCCTTGGACGGTGTATATACTCTGCCTGCCCGTCAAGGCGGGGAACCATTCCAAAACAGAATCGCACGAAACGGACGAAGTGCCGGTCAACACGAGGAAGCGTGAATCTTCGGGAGTATTTTCCCGCGCCCAGATCATTGCAGCCTGATCCGGCGGATATAGCGTTGCATTGGAAAGCTGCAACCCAAATTGATAGGTCGAAAAGATGAGATATAACAAAACATATATGAAGACATTTCTCTCAACCGATGAAACTTGATCAGACTGCTCCGCCTCATTCGCCGCCTTCGGTTGCGTCGCCGCAAGAATGACGTCCACCAATCCGATCGCGGCGAGCATCGCCAGCGGAATCGAGGCGGGACCCGCGGCGCTGCGGCCCTCCACAAAGAACGGAATCGCCATCCATAACGGAAGCAGGTAGTCCCTGTGAAGGAGGCGATGGGCGATTCCAATTAATCCGAGGATGGCAATCATTGTGGCAAAGGGTTCCTCCGTGAAAACAAAAAACACAAGATGAGTCCAAGCCAGCAATTTTTGTCCGGTCGCCGCGGCGTTGAGGAGCGGTTCAACCCCGTGATAATGAATGACTGTCGCCCACCACGGCGCGGTGACCACGAACACGATCAGACCAACAAAAAGTGAATGAATGAATGCGATGCGTTTACGCGACAACATGATCCACAAAAATATCGCGGAGACAGCCGTATGCACCGCGGCTTCGGGATGACTCATCACTGCCAGCCCGCCGAAGAAACCCGCCCAGAATATATCCGCGCGGCGGTTCTCCTCGTAAAGGCGGATGACAGCGGCAAGTGTGAGCAGCATGAAGAATTGACCCGGACTGCGCGTGAGACCGCCGCCCATCACAAACCATGAAAGCGCGCGCGGCATGAGCGCAAAGAATAACGTTGAGACGGCGGCATAATATTTGTTTTTCAACAAGCGAAGCGCAAGCAGATAAAACGCCGGGACCGAAAGTGACGCAAAGAAGGCGGGAACCCAACGGAGGACCTGGAGCGAGCTTAACCCAAACAAGTCTCCTGCAACGCGACCGAGATAAAATCCGAGAGGTGGATACGCAAACGGAATATTCAAATGATTGTATGTAGTAAATACGGGGAGCAGGTAACGGCTGGCTTTCAAGTCGTCCACCATCACAGCGAACATACCCCCATCGTTGATGGCAAAACCAGCCAGCAGGGTCGGGTTGAAGCGCATGAACGCGCCAACCAAAACAGCCAACATGAAGATCAAGTCAGCCCATTCGGCACGACGGAGTGGTTTCATGACACCGCGTCGATCATAATCGCCAGAAAAATAAATACCAAATAGGTGCTGGACCATTTATACATGCGCCACGCCAGTTTGTTGCCGCCCTGCCTCCAGACCGTCCAGGCGGCGTAGAGCAACGCGCCCCCAAGCAGGAGCGACGAAACCAGATATATCGTTCCAGCAAGATTGAGAATTGGGAGCAATAGCGTAACGATCACCAATTCAATTGTGTAAACGAATATTTGTCTGCGCGTTTCCAATTCGCCGCGCACGACAGGCAACATAGGCACGCCCGCGTTTTCATAATCCTTCATGCGAACAATCGCCAGCGCCCAGAAATGCGGAGGCGTCCACATAAAGATGATGGCAAAGAGGATCCAGGCAGTCCAATCAAGATTCCCGGTTGCCGCGGCATAGCCCACCATGGGAGGGATTGCCCCCGCCCCGCCGCCGATGACAATATTCTGCACGGTCGCCTTCTTGAGCCACAGGCTGTACAAAACAACATAATAGATAATTCCCGACAGCGAAAGCAACGCGGCAAGCCCATTTACGAAACATGCAAAGATGTAATAACTGACCAGCGACAATCCCAAACCGAACGCCAGTCCCTCTGCGCTCGTCATGCGTCCGTCAGCCAATGGGCGTTTCGCGGTGCGCTGCATGTTCTTATCGAGTTCACGGTCGATATATTGATTCAGGGCGCTCGATCCGCTCGCCGCCAACGCCCCACCGAGCAGCGTCCACATGGTAAGAGAAAAGGAGGGCCATGCTTTTCCGCCGATGACGAGTCCGCCATAGGTTGTGATCAAAAGGAGTCCAACGATCAAAGGTTTTGATAATGCGAAGAAATCTTTTAGGCGTTGTCGTTTATCCTGTTTCTCGATTTTAGTGTCATCAACAGCAAGCGCGCCCGAAGTATAAACAAGAAGAAGAAGCGAGACCCATAACGAGATCGTTGTAAGCGCGTGCAGGAACACGAGATGAACTGGAAAGGATTGCGCTACCAAAACCGCTCCAACCAACGCCTGACCAAGGAACATGACTCCGAGAATGGTTGTCAGCGGCAACAGCACCCGCTGACCGCGCTGTTCCCTCCATGCTTTGCGAAAAACAACCAGCATCAAAAGGGATGCCATGCCCGCCATCAGGATATGCGCGAATTTCAACCATCCCAAGGGCGCGCTCGGAACACACAAGGGCAAGCCCGCGCAATATGCCGACGCTCCGGTCACTGATACGAAGCGGCCCATGATGGTCAACGCCAGAACGCCTATAAATAAAACCAACACCCAGCGTGCAAAAGACGATTTCAGCGAATAATTCATGCTGATTCTTATTCCTGTCTTCTTAGATAGAATGGATAACCGACAAACAAAATTGTTGCAAACGTGAACCACTGCAAAGCATACCCAAAATGTGAGCCTTCTGTCAACTCGATCTCAGGCTGAAATGGGATTGGCGGCGCGGTATCCGCTGCATTTGCGTCGGGCTGGATGTATACAGGCAAAACTGGATATGGCAACTGACTGGCGATGCGCGCCACATCGGCATTATTCCAGATTTCGAGCCGCGCTCCGTTTTCAGGCAGCGCGTCTGCGACTCCACCGAAGGCTGGTTTCGATTGCTCAAGCCGAATCTGCCCTGAGACATTTACCTCACCAACTTCATTGTACTTGCGCCAATCGGATGGCGCGGAGTTGCCGTCAGCGGGGATCCAGCCGCGGTCAACGAGAACAGCCTCCCCGTCAAAGAGAAGCGGGGTCATTAAGTGGTATCCGTATTGATCACCATGAACCTGATTCCTGATTGCCACCTGATTCTCAAAGTCATAAGTCCCGTTCACTTCCACTGCGCGCCACTCCATTTCACCAATGGATTCAATTTTATCCCGATTCAAATCCAGGGCAGGTAGGGCGCGCATGGATTCGAATTGAGCGTTGAACGCCCGTCGTTGATCGAGCCGATCCAACTGCCAGATACCGAGGCGCACGCACAAAGCAGTTCCGAACAAAACAAGCAAAGTGGCTGGCAACCATCTGCGATCAAGCATTTTACGCAGGAGCATTCTCCTTTTTCTTTGCGGGCATCACAAAACTATACAATGCAATCAAAAGCGCCATGGGGATTCCTGCGTAGAAGATTCCATAAATACGCGTGGAAAGGGTAAGCGGCTGATGAACATCGAGACCAAGATAATTGCCGGGCTGAAACGAACATTCAAACGCGAGGCTTTCCTCCCGATCCAGCGATAACTGCGCGGAGGCGTTCGCGGGGATCCATAATGGTCCCAGTTTGTGGTCAACAGAATCGTTATTCTGAACAACCAGGATATCGCCAACAACGAAGATCATATTCTCAGGAATGGACGGAGGCTGTTCGCCGCGCGCCACCTGCTCCGCCGCGCCAATAGGGATGGTGAGGACGATCTCCTTGGGAGGGCGCGCAGTTTCCCGAAGAAAGATGAACGGGATTTCACTGACAGCTGCGCCGATCAGCAAGCCAAACGCGAGAGAAAACAAAATCCGCTTTGCAATAAATTGAGTCCACATTCTTCTTACGCTTTCACAATCGTTATCTCAACAACAGCTTTAGGTCGTGGACAATATCATCCACCGGCGTATCGTATGCAAACGATATACGGATATTTCCCTGCTGGTCGATCAAGGTTATACGCGCAGTGTGATCGACCAAACCGCTTGCCGCCAGAGTTCCCCCAACATCCTCACGGAACACGCCGTAATTTTTCCACACACCTGCCAGTTCAGCCTCTGTTCCACTCATACCGATGAAATTCGGGTTGAAGTGATTAACGTATTCCTGTACACGTTTCGGCGTATCACGCTTTGGGTCTACCGTAATAAACACGACCTGTACTTTTTTCGTGTTATCTTCGCCAAGTTTTTCCAAAGCCAGTTTGAGATTCGCCATTGTCGTGGGACAAACATCCGGGCAGGATGTGTAACCGAAGAAAAGCAATACGACCCTGCCCCGCATCTCGCTCAACCGAAAACTGGTCCCGTTATCGCGGGCTAATTCAATCTCCTGCGCGGTCGGATACGGCTCGCCATAGGTCGTCCCGCGAAATTCGGCGGGCTCAGAAAACAGGAATACCCCAACAGCCACAACGCCGATTAATAGGAAGGATATCAAGCCAACCAAAAGTATTCTTCTATTCATGCTATTTCCTGCCAATTGCGCTTCTACTGCGCTCAGCGCGAATCACCTTGATCATACACTCAAAAATCGGGGCGACCTGCTTGGGCCGCCCCGATCGTGTCGTTTGCTATTCACTTATACCAGAGATTGATCGGTTACGCCAATTTACCGATTAAATACAACGCAGGATAGAAGAAAATCCAAACCACATCAACAAAGTGCCAGTAAACTGCGGCGGCTTCAATGGGATAACGCTTCTCATCATAGTGACCCCGGTTTCCATTGACGAGGACGATGAGGAGCAAGATCAAACCCGTGAACACGTGGAAGGCATGCATACCCGTCATCATAAAAAACGCCGCGCCGGCGGGCCCGCTATCGGGAGTCATCCCTTCGTTGATGGCAAGGCGCCATTCCACCAGGACCACACCGAGCAAAAAGCCCAGACCCATTAAGAACGTTATGGCGGTGTTGACAAGAAAGCCTTTACGGTCGCCGTTATGCATCATCGTCTCGCCGCGATTCATGAAAAAGGAAGAGATAAGAAGCACAGAGGTCACAGCAAGGCCAAGCAATTGGTTCAAGTCTGGACGCGTTAGCCCGAGCAGGTTGATTCGCATGACCATCAATCCGCCGAAGACGAACGAATCCGAGATCAGGAATAACCACAAACCAATCCGGTTGGTGCCGGACTTGTATTCGTAAGATTCCTCATCGCCTTCATGCTCGGCATTGAGTTGATGGATGTGCATGTAGTAGTACGCCACCAGCACTGCTTTGACGAGCGCGAACGCAACCAGTAACGGAACCGCATAGAAGGTGACCGCAACAAAGAACTCAAGCCCGGTCAATACAGCCAGGTAAACAAATATGAATACGCCCTGGCTCAACATGGAAGATTTGTCTTGTGCGTGTGTCATGTATTCCATCTCCCCTTTTAGTGTTTTTTGGCTTTATCAGCCGCAAATTCAACGTATTTCGAGCCGGGCAAACCATAGTCATACGGCTCGCCAACGACTTCAAATGGAACTTCATAATTATGAGCAGGCATCGGGGAGGGAACCTGCCATTCGGGTGACCGCGAGTTCCATACATTCCCTTCCGCTTTTTCACCATTCTTCATGCTGGAGAAGAAGTTGATGAAGAAAATCAACACGGAGATGCCAATCAGGAACGCGGCGATGGTCATAATCAAATGTGTGGTATCGAAGCCCAGAGCAGGGTCATAATCCACAATACGGCGGCGCATTCCGAGCAGGCCGACGCGCATCATGCCGAAGGTCAAGACGAGGAACGAGGGCGTCATCAGCCAAAAGTGCATCTTGCCCCAGAACTCGCTCATGCGGCGACCAGTCGCTTTGGGGTACCAGTAATAGATCGCGGCGAAGAACGGGAAGACAAATCCGCCGAAAATCGTGTCATGGAAATGACCGACTATCCAGTACGTGTCGTGCAGGTGAAGGTCAAGTGCGATGGCCGCATTTGGAGGTCCGGTAATACCGCCCAATAGGAACACAATGATCGCACCGAGCACGAAAAGCATCGGGGTGGGAGTGGGAGTCTCGATCTTGCCCCTCCATATCGTTGCAACCCATGAAAAGAATTTAACGCCAGTCGGCACAGCCACTAGCAAGGTGCTGTACATAAATGGAACTCTCAGGTATTCGTTCATACCAGAGGTGAACATGTGATGCGCCCAAACAACAAAGCCGACAAGCGCGATACCGAGGGAAGACATGGCAATCCAGAGATATCCGAACAAGGGCTTGCGGACGAATACCGGCAGGAGTTCAGAGATCACACCCAAACCGGGCAGCACGAACACGTAGACGGCAGGGTGCGAGTAGAACCAGAAGAGATGCTGGAACAGAACAGGATTCCCGCCTTTCGCCGCATCAAAGAAGCCCATGCCTAACAAACGCTGGAACATCACCAACTGGAACGAGAGACCAATCAACTGTGTGGCAGTCAGCGCGATGATGGATGTTGCAATGGATGCCCAGACAAAGATCGGCAGGCGCATGGCGGTCATTCCTTTTGCGCGCATCCGCAGGACAGTCGCAATAACATTCAACGCGCCGAGAATGGAAGCCCAACCCGCCGTGAACACACCGAGGAAGAACATCTGCATACCCACAGGCGCTCTTGCGGAAAGCGGAGGATAGCCCGTCCAGCCTGTGTCAAAACCGCCGAGGATGAGACTCATCAGCATCAGCACAGAGGCGGGAACAGCCACCCAATACGCAAAGGCATTCAGGCGCGGGAAAGCCATATCCCGCGCGCCGATGATCATAGGCACGACGTAGTTGATAATGCCTGATACGCCCAGCAGGATCGAGATGATCATGATGATGCCATGCAGGGACATGAGAGTATTATAGATTTGCGGACCCGTTTGATTGAACAGCCTGAATGTCGTGGTCAGAAACTGCAATTGAGAATGTGCCAACTCTGTACGGAAGATCAAGGCGAACGTGCCGCCTACTGCGATTAGAAAGAGAGCCGTGACCGTGTACTGAATGCCAATCACCTTGTGATCGAGGGATACATAAAAATATTTTTCCCAGCCGGGCATGTCTTCATGGTGTTCAGGGGTATCCATGCCGCGCGCCCACTTCATCCAATCGTCCATCGCGCCAACGCCAAAGATGAAGGAGAGAACGCCCGCCAACGCGCCGAACACCCAGGCTGGTTCGCTAAAAAAGAAGGCTCCGAAGATAGGGGCTCTTCCCAACAACGCCCGAATCCCAGTGACGAAAAATCCGCCAAGCAGTGTGCCTGCCACCTGCCACACCAAGCCACGCGTGATTCCCCGGTAACCGTACAGCCCAAAGAAAAAGGCTGATACAGCCAAGAGCAGCGCGAACGCAGCTGGAACAGAAGCAGAATAGTTCGGAACAGCGCTCTTGGAAATTAGCCAATCAATTCCCAATCCAATTCCATACCCAACCGCTCCCCCAATAATCAGAAGCAAAAGTCCGCTTCTAACAGGATTCGTTTTTCTCATGATATTCCTCGCCAACTATCTCAATGTATTGTTTTGATATACGCGACGATGTTCGCGATTTGTTCATCGCTAAATCCATAACTCGGCATTTGCTGTGTTCCAAAGCCAGCCACGATCTGCGCTTGCGGCTCTTTGACGGATTTTGTAATGTAAGCCTCATCGGCTGTCACAGTAGCGCCATCGGCTAACTCGACCTGGGAACCGAACAAGCCAGACCATGTGGGAGCAATCCCTGCCGAGCCATCTATCGAATGGCAGGCTGCGCATCCATTTGCTGCAACCAATAGCTGACCAGCCCCTTCCGGTGTGGCCGCCAACTCCTTTTGCTTGGCAACAGCGATTTGCATCCAGGCATCAAAGTCCTCCTGGGAGGATATAACCACAGGCTTTTCCATATATGCATGCGATGTTCCGCATAACTCGGCGCATCGGACCTTATAGTTACCGATAAGCGTCGGTGTGATGCGCAATTGCGTGATTCGGCCAGGTACCAAGTCTTGCTTGACGCGGAATTCGGGAACCCAAAACGAATGGATCACATCGGTTGATGTCATTTGCAAAAGGACCTGCTTCCCCTTCGGAAGATGCAGTTCGTCGGATACAACAGATATTCCGTCAACCGGAGGATATTCAAATTTCCACGACCATTGGATACCCGTTACCTTTACCACCGTCGCGTCCGGGTCTGCTCGGAGCGTATCGGCCAAATTCCCCGCGCCCAGGTATGCAAAAAATATCACAACAAACAAAGGGATTACGGTCCACGTGATCTCCAATGTTGTATTGCCTTCAATATGTTCCCCATCGGTCGTGTCGCCTTTCCTGCGGCGGAACACCACCAGGCTGTAGAACATCGGAACCACGATCAGGGCAAAAAGAAAAGACATGGCAATCAATTGCAGATTCCACATCCAATCAATTGGAACAGCTTGTTGGCTCGCTTCAACAGGCATCGCCCAAAGGATGTCTATGCCTAAATAGGCAAGAACAGCCGTGATAACGACCAGAATTCCGACAACTACAAAGTGTCGCATACTCTCTCTCCTCAAACAATAATCGAACGCATCGCGCCCAATCTACAACCGTCCTAATTTACCAAACTTTCTTCCATTTGTCACGAATTTCACAGGATGAACGGGACACCCGCCGCATCCGCTGTTGGTCGAGTAGGACGCAAAGTCCTATCGAGACCCAGCCCAAGCCTGCTTCCACTTAAGCGGCGACGCCCAACGCCGAAAGCACTTCCATGCTATGCTCTGCGGGACGCACCTTCTCAAACACCTTTACGATGTTTCCGTTTCCATCAATCAGAAACGTTGTGCGAAGAACGCCTTCATATTCCTTGCCCAAATACTTTTTCGGTCCCCACACCTCATACAGGTCACAAACCCTATGCCCTTCATCGGCCAACAGCGGAAAAGGCAATTGAAATTTCTTCTTGAATTTCACGTGCGACGCGACATCATCGGGACTCACGCCTAAAATAATAACGCCCGCCTTTTCATAAGCGGAATAATCATCGCGGAAATTACATGCCTCTTTCGTACAGCCCGGCGTATCGTCCTCTGGATAAAAATACAGGATAACATTCTTCCCGCGAAAATCAGAAAGTTTACGCGGCGTATTCGTATCATCGAGCAAATTAAAATCGGGCGCGGGGATTCCAGAAGAGATTGGCATATATCATCCTCGTTTTTTTCCTTATTATACTCTCGTAACAAAACAATTGTGACGCATTCCCGGGAATTATTTTATTCTTCAATCTACTTCAACGTCCGAATAAATGAGACAACCTGCCAGATCTCTTCTTCGGTCAGAACGCCGTTCCATGCGATCATCGAGGTGCCGGGCTTGCCAGAATAAATGCGCCAGAACAGAAAGTCATCGCCAGTCGCTGCCTGCAACTCTGCCAGATTCCTGGGTCTGGGATCAAGCCCTTGCCCGGCCACCCCATCGCCATGACCTTGTGGGCCATGACATGATTCACAGGTAGACTTGAACACCTCCGCGCCGGCAGTCGCCGCATCCGCACCAAGGGGATTCGTCCTGCCTGCGAATTCAGCGGGGACAGGAGCGGGCGTGACGCTTGCACCCATGCTCTTACCATTACCACAGCCTGTAAATGCGAATGCTGAAAGCATCAAAACAAGGAACATGACTTGCTTCATCAATTATCCTCCAGTTGAATTTTAACGATGCGAATTGTACCCCACCGCAAAAACAGGCGCAGTGAGTCAAATTAAAACCAAACGCGCTCCTTCAACAAGAGCGCGGCATTGAAATTTACGAATTACGAAACACGCATCACGCAGCAATTATCACACTACGACATCCTCGCCTTCTTCAAGGCCTCTTCCAACGCGTCAATCGTGGCGGGCTTGATGATCATCACGGTCGCGCCGAGTCTCATCACTTTTTTACGCGTCTCAGGCTGGTCATCGGACGTGATGACAAACACTGGCACGGGGATCAAGCGCGGCTCGCGGCGCAGGTACGCAAGGATTTCGGTCCCGTCCACCCCGGGCATGTTGATATCCAAACAAACAAATTTAGGCGTGAACCCGCTTCCCAATAAAGACATTGCGGGGCTTGAACCATAAGCCACGCGCGACTTATGACCCAGTATGGTAAGCATCTGGCTGAGCGCATCCGCGGTTGAACGATTGTCATCAATAATTAACGCTTCCGACATCTAATCCTCCAAAATGATTGTGCCCATCACGGACACGTCGTATCCTGTCAGTTGCGAAACGGCTTCCCGGAATGCTGAATCAGCCAAAAGTCCGAAAAGAGGCGCAAGCAGGTCATCGTCTGCAAATTGCTTGGGAATCACCAAATCGTAGCGTTCCTGAAAAAGCGGGACGAAATCCAAATCCAACGCTTGCGCGGCGGCGGCAATTCCCAGCCCGCAATCCGCACGCCCCGACGCCACCGCAGCCGCAACTCCGAGATGAGTATACTCTTCCTGAGAATAGCCGACAATGGAACTTTGGGGGATTGTCATCAAATTCAAATGATAATCAAGCAGGACGCGCGTGCCCGCGCCGCGCTGACGATTCACAAATTGGATGACGCGCTGCGCTTTCGACTCGGACGTATGCCTGCTGAGGTCTCCCAAACTTTTGATTC
The DNA here is from genome assembly GCA_964543585.1 of uncultured Anaerolinea sp. Taxonomy (GTDB): domain Bacteria; phylum Chloroflexota; class Anaerolineae; order Anaerolineales; family Villigracilaceae; genus Defluviilinea. The sequence goes on from CAZIYY010000023.1 coordinate 26,483, forward strand.
CCTTCGGGTTTCCTGTCCTCACGATAAGACCTTGTTCGCGTCCAACCAGCGCGATGACTTTCACGGGGATATTCGGCATATACTGACGAATGTATGAAATATTATATTCGCCAGTTTGAGTGTCAAGCAAATGCGACCCCGCGAGATGCGCCTCGCCGCGTCGCAATGCAATCAGCCCGCCCTGCGAACCGACGTTTGCGGAGGCAAGCCTTCTATCATGCTCTGCCAAAAACTGCGCCATCAAATCCAGTGTGAGGTCATGCGAACCAATGCAGAAGATTGTTCTTTCAATTTCGGCTTTGCTTCGATAAAGTCTTACTTGAATTTTTTCGCCCGCTTCGATTCCCTGTGTGCCGCTTGGGATTAATGCCAGTCCATCCGCTTGAACAAGCGATGTTATTACACCCGCTCCACGCGATAACGGAGCGGCAAGAAGTTTTTCACCAACTTTGCCAACAACGACTCTTACA
>CAZIYY010000023.1:26962-37101 GCA_964543585.1 uncultured Anaerolinea sp.
TAATCATCATCACCTGCAGGAGAGACAAGTTTGCGCGTAAGGATTGCAGTTTCCGTTGGCAATTCATTCGGTCTGCGTCCAAGCCATTTTGCGATCAGGGGTTCGACGAAGATATCAATTGTCAACGCGGCAGACACGGGATAACCAGGGACGCCAATAACAGGAACCATGTCATTGCGAGCCCCTTCGCGCTGAGCGGAGCGTAGCGAAGACGAAGCGAGGGGCGAAGCAATCTCCTCATCTGGTTTACGATTGATTAAGCCTAAAATGACAGGATGCCCAGGTCGCACGGCTACACCGTGAACCAAAAGCGTTCCTAACTTCTCCACAACCTTCGCAGAGAAATCCTCCGCGCCAGCGGAGGAACCTGCATTGAGTAAAACCAAATCATGTTCACGCGAGGCCTCCTGAACACGCTCACAGATCAAATCGAAATCATCTTTCGTGATCGGATATCTTGTCGGCTCGCCACCCATCGCCTTGACTTGTGCCGCAAGCACGAGTGAGTTGTATTCGAGAATATCTCCTGCTTCGAGCTTGCTTCCAATTGGGACAAGTTCCGTCCCCGTTGGCAGAATCGCCACTTTTGGTTTTCTCGCAACTTTAATTTCCTGATGTCCCGAAGCGGCAATCGCGCCCAAATCCACAGGACGAAGCACATGACCTGCTGGCAAAACCAACTGTGTCGCGACAATATCTTCCCCAAGTGGACGAACATGACTCCACGGTGCAACTGCGGCGCGTATTCTCACCGCTGATGGTAGACGAATGGCAGATGTGATTTGTCCATTCTCATCCAGCGATTCCACATTCTCAATCGGAATGACCGCATTCGCCCACTCAGGAAGAGGGTCACCCGTATCCACATACTGCGTCCGCGCCGATGAATTAACATTTACCAATAACTGAATCGGCGAAGATGGCTGCGCTCCATTCGTATCCTCCGCTCGAACTGCAAACCCATCCATCGCGGAGGCGTGATAATGCGGCGATGAAACCTTCGCCCAAATCGGCTCGGCAGTGACGCGACCAAGTGCGTTTTCATCAAGCAGAATCGACTCAGTCCCAAGCACGCGCCAGAGATTAGCATCCTGTAATGCTTCTCTTAATCGAGATTGCGCCTGAGGGAGGGGAATATCGTGTAAATAAACAGACATCGAATAACCATTCAAGTCCGCTGGTTGAGTAGCCCTGAGCGTTCGTTGCGAAGGGCGTATCGAAACCAGCAGGTAAGCAAAGCAATTTTGTTACAAAAGTTTTCTGCTTAGTGGTGGTTTCGATACGGGCGAGAAAAAACCGCTCACCCTACTCAACCACCGAAGCATTTATACAACCCCATCCATCGCCGCGCCCAGCCTCTTGACAATCTCATCCACTTCATCTTCATTAATCGAGAGCGGAGGCGAGAACGCCAACACATTCCCAAGGGGACGAGTCCGAAGTCCGCGATCCTGAGCAGCTTTGAAGATTTTCATCGTCAGCGCGGGGTCGGCGGCTTGGGTTTCTTTGTCCGAGACAATTTCAACACCGCATAGAAGCCCCAATCCGCGCACATCGCCAACGAACGAAAATTCTGAGAGAGTTTTCAATCCTTCGAGCAGACGCTTGCCAAGTTCCTTTGCACGCGCGGGATAATTTTCTCTTTCCATCAATTCAAGGTTTTTGATGCCCACTGCACAAGCCATCGCATGACCCGAATAAGTATAACCGTGCATGTAGGCTTCGGTATCAGCGGCTGATTCCATAGTTTCGCGGATTTCGTCAGAAATTTGGATTCCGCCTAATTGGGCGTACCCGCTCGTGATGGCTTTGGCAAACGAAAGGATATCAGGCTTCACATTCCAATGCTTGAGAGCAAACCATTCCCCCGTACGACCGAAGCCCGTGATGACTTCATCTGCAATAAACAGGACCTCGTATTTATCACAAGTCACGCGCACCAATGGGAAGTAATCATCAGGCGGGACAATCACTCCGCCCACGCTCATCACAGGTTCCGCGATGAACGCGGCAATCGTATCTTGTCCTTCGCGCAGAATCGCTTCTTCCAACGCCCGCGCCGCGGCTTGACCAACTGTCTCGCCCGCTTTCAACTCACCCTCATAACGATATGGATTCGGCGCAGGGATGTGAGCAAATCCATCCATCGCAGGACCGAACATGGTTTGATATTTTTCGAGTCCAGTTGCGAAGGTCGCGGCAAGCGTTACACCATGATAAGCGCCCTTGCGCGCGATAACCTTGTATTTACCTGGTTTCCCTTTTCGCTTCCAATAATATCGAACTGTCTTGAACGCGGAGTCGTTCGACTCAGAACCTCCCGATGTGAAGAAGGTGGTATTCAAACCTTCATAAGCAAAACCCGCCAGTTTATCCGCCAGGGTGATGGATGGAAGATTCGTCATGCCTGAAAAATTGGACGTGAATGCCAAATCCTTCATCTGGTCATATGCCGCTTTGGCAAGTTCCTCGCGCCCATACCCCGCGTTGACATTCCACAACCCTGCCATGCCGTCGAGGATCTTCTGTCCATCGGTTGTGTACAACCACACCCCCTCACCTCGCTCGATCACCAACGGATTGGCGTGTGACTTCGGATGATAGACGGGATGTAATTGCCTCTTGTCTTTCTCAACCCAACTTGCTGTATTTTGTTTTGTCATGGTGGCTCCATTTACATTCATATATGGTGGTTGAGTAGTGGCACCGTTCGTTGGCGCCACGTATCGAAACCACACATTCCAATTAATTTCATATTTCATGCAGCGGGTGGTTTCGATACGGCGGACGAGCGCCGCCTACTCAACCACCGCATTCACCATCAATCTTTCCTCTTTCTTCTTTCATTCAACATCTCACGCATCACGCTCCACACAACACGCTTCATAATTCATCCTTTACCCAATCACCTCCACATCATGCGGACCTGACTCTTTCAACCCCGCGCCTGTCATCCTCATAAATATAGCCTTCTCCTGCAACTCTTCAATCGAATGCGCGCCGCTGTAACTCATGCCTGATTGTAATCCGCCGACCAATTGAGTGAGCACTTCACGCGCTTTTCCGCGATAAGGTACTGCCGCCTCTACACCCTCGGCAACATAATCCTCGACCTCTTCCTGCGTTAAATCGTTGCCTTCGCGTTTATTGCGTTTGATATTCGCTTCAAGCGACGCCATGCCACGCGAGGCTTTATAGCGATGACCCCTGCGAGTCATAATCATACCAGGGCTTTCGTCTGTTCCCGCCAACATACTGCCAATCATCACCGTCTGCGCGCCCGCTGCCAGCGCTTTCGCCAGATCCCCAGGCTGGCGGATTCCCCCATCGGCAATGATCGGAATCCCCGAAGCGCGCGCAGCTTCGGCGCATTCAATCACGGCGGTCAATTGCGGCACGCCCGAACCCGCAACATTACGCGTAATGCAAATCGAGCCAGGTCCAACACCGACCTTCACCGAGTCCACGCCCGCGTCAATGAGACGCTTTGTTCCATCGCCCGTCGCAACATTCCCACCAATGATTTGCGCCTCAGGAAAATGACTGCGAATATTTTTTATCATTTCGATTTCGAGATGCGAGTCGCCGTGCGCGATGTCCACGACTATACAATCCACGCCCGCTTTAAGCACGGCTTCCACACGATGCATCTCCATATCGCGCACACCCACCGCTGCGCCGACGGCCAATCTTCCCTTCGCATCTTTCGTGGCCTTCGGGAATTGGGTAATCTTCATGATATCTTTCAATGTGACCAAACCTGCGACGCGTCCATCTTGATCCACCAATGGCAATTTCTCGACTCGATATTCATGCAATAATCTTTCCGCCTCTTTCAACGATGTATCACGCGACGCGCTATGCACTTCCCGAGTCATAATCTCAGTCACAGGTTTGTTATCGTCATCCTCAAACAACAAATCCCGCGTCGACACAATGCCGATCAGTTTTTCATGCTTATCCACAATCAAAATTCCGCCCGTGCCAGTTTCATCCACCACACGCTTCACATCGCCGACAGTGTGCGCTTCCGTCATCGTGAGAGGCTTATCCACAATGAACGACTCAGCCTTCTTTACGCGTTCGATTTGCCGCGCCTGTTCGGCAATCGTCATAAACCGATGAATCATTCCTATCCCACCTTCACGGGCCATCGTAATTGCCATCTCGCTTTCGGTCACCACATCCATGTTTGCGGAAACGATCGGCATCTGCAACGCGATCTTCTTTGTCAGGCAGCTCTTCGTTGAAAGCATGCGCCGCGAGTCCACGTCCGAATATTGCGGCACGAGTAAAACATCATCATACGTCAAAGCCGTTTCAGGCAAAATTTTCATATCAATGTCCTCTGCTGGTCGAGTAGGGTTGAGCGATAGCGAAACCCGTATCGAGACCAGCCGCTTTCAGAAGTATTCTTGTAACAAGTTGGTCTCGATACGCCTTCGGCTACTCGACCAACTGTTAACTCCAATTTTCAATCGCCCGAATTATAATGCTTGAAGATGAGTCTTCATGCCCTTTCCCCTATGGATGGACGCTACGAAAAAGAGACCGCGCCTCTGCGGGATTATTTTTCCGAATTTGCCTATCTCCGCGCCCGCGCCCGCCTCGAACTGGACTTTTTGTCTGCTCTTTCCAAAACGGGCCTGGTCCGCCCTTTGACCTCTTCCGAGCGCGCCATCCTAGATTCCTTCGCCAATGACGATGCGCTGAAGATCCAAGAATATGAAAAGACGACGCGCCACGATGTCAAAGCGATTGAATATTTTCTGAGGGACAAAATTCTGGAGTCGGACAGTTCGCTGTCCGATGTCCAGCGGCAAGCCGCTGGACTCCAGATTATTCCCTTCATTCATTTTGGACTCACATCCGAAGACATCAACAACATCGCGCAAGCCATTGCATTGAGAGACTCGCGCGATAAAGTCTTACTCCCTGCCCTCGACAATATCCTCACATTCCTCCGCAACTTTGCTAAAAAATATCGCGCTCTCCCAATGCTTGCGCGGACTCATGGTCAGCCTGCGGTGCCCACGACATTGGGAAAAGAAATTGCAGTTTATCTTGCTCGATTAATAAAATGCCGTGATGAAATTGCAAATCATAAATTTGAAGCCAAACTCACTGGCGCAGTCGGCAACTTCAACGCGCTCCACGCCGCCGCGCCGCAAATTAACTGGATCTTATTCAGCAAAGAGTTTATTGAAAGTCTCGGATTGGAACCCAACATCGTCACAACACAAATCCTGCCATACGACAATTGGATTCGCTACTTTGATTCCATCAAACTTGCCAATACCATCCTTCGTGACTATACGCAGAGTATTTGGAGATACATCAGTGACGGTCATCTCAAACAAAAAGTCGTTGAAGACGAAGTTGGTTCGTCCACTATGCCACAGAAAGTGAATCCAATAGATTTTGAAAACGCGGAGGGAAATCTTGGAATCGCAAATGCACTGCTCACCCACTACGGACAGAAGTTACCTGTCTCACGATTACAAAGAGATTTATCCGATTCAACAGTTCGTCGCACATTTGGCGTTGCACTTGGACATACATTGCTCGCATGGAACAACATCACGCGCGGCATGAGTCGCGTAGACGCGGATGAGGAGAAAATCAAACGCGAGTTGAACGAGCATTGGGAAGTTGTCAGCGAGGGCGCGCAAACCATCTTACGCGCGGCTGGACGAAGCGACGCGTACGAGTCACTTAAGTCTCAGACGCGCGGACGCGTCTTAACAGAATCAGATTTCAAGTCGTGGGTTGAAGCGGTTGATGTAGATGAGGAAACGCGCGCGAGGTTGAAAAGTCTCTCGCCAGAAAAATATATCGGAGTTGCAATCCAAATAACAGATGATATTACGCGCTGAGCGGAGTGACAAACGAAGTGAGGAACGCAGTCGAAGCGTGGGGTTGCGCGCAACTCGCCCTTCGTCTACCGCCTCGACGAACATTCGGCGTCCGCTCAGGGCGAAGGAGAAACAATGACAGTCACAGCAGTAATCGGTTCGCAATGGGGTGATGAGGGGAAAGGGAAAGTTGTTGACTATCTCGCGGAGCGCGTGGATTATGTGGCGCGCTTCAACGGCGGGAATAACGCGGGGCATACGGTCATCAATGAGTTTGGGACGTTCAAGATTCATCTTGTGCCATCTGGGATTTTCGCGCAAAACACGGTGGGACTGATTGGCGGCGGCGTGGTGATTGACCCAGCAGTGTTGATTGATGAAATTGAGATGTTGAACAAAGCGGGCGTGGGCGTGGATGGACGCTTGTGGATTTCGCCGCGTTCGCATTTGATCATGCCTTATCATAAAATTTTGGATGGCTTGTACGAAGAAGCGAAAGGCGAGGGCGCAACAGGGACAACGCGGCGCGGGATTGGACCAGTGTTCGCCGATAAGGTCAGTTACAACGGAATCCGCTGGAGCGATTTTGGGGGCAATGTATTTGAGTCGCGGCTGGCAGTTCAATTGGAATTGAAAAATAAGATCATCGTCGCATTGGGCGGAGATGCGCTGAAATACGAAGAAATACGCGACATGTATCGTGGATATTACGCGCGCGTGAAGCCGTATCTGCGCGAGTTGTTCTCGCTTGTGCAGGATGGCTTGAAAGCGGACAAACATTTTCTGCTCGAACAAGCGATGGGAACATTTTTGGATACGGATTGGGGGACGTATCCGTTCGTAACTGCTTCAACGACGATTCCATCTGCCGCGTCTGCTGGACTTGGAATCCCGCCGCGCTATATTACGAATGTCGTCGGCGTGACAAAGGCATACACCACGCGCGTCGGCGCTGGTCCACTACCCACAGAAATTCACGATAGACATAGCGCAGCGTATGAGCAATTTGGAGAAGTCGCCGCGACCACAGGACGCATCCGCCGCGTCGGTTGGTTGGATTTGGAGATTGTGAAGACCGCGGCTGAATTAAGCGGCGTAACAGAAATCTGTTTGACGAAGTTGGACGTGTTGAGTGGGCTGGAAGAAATTCAAGTCTGTGTTGGATACAAACTGAACGGCGAGCCTGTGCGCTACGCCGATGTAGACTCATATGAATTGGAGAAAGTGGAAACTGTGTATCAAACTGTGAAAGGCTGGCAGGAAGATATCAGCAAGGCAAAGTCATTTGACGAATTGCCCGCGAACGCCCAAAATTATGTAAAGATGATAGAAGACGCGGCGGGAGTCCCTGTGAAGTGGATTGGGGTGGGACCTGAGCGGGAAGCGACGATACGGAGATAGATGCCCAGACTCCTCATCCTCTCCTCCAATACAGACGAATATCGCAAACTCATCGAACGCGCCAATTTGGCACTATACTAAGGCATCTCGCCAAGTCAACCCTTTCATCCTATGTCTAAAATATTCAACTTCCCCACCCGCGTGGACCCCATCAACCTTCCCCGCCGTTTGCGCGAGGGATTGGCTGAAGCAGAAAAACTTCTCACCGATGGCAAGCCTGAACAGGCGCTTGAAACGCTATCAGAGTTAAAGCGGCAATTCCCAAATTCAGCGGATGTGCTGGGACTCATGTCCGACGCGTATTACGACCTTCAGGATATGCACAGTTACCTGTGGACAATGTACCAGTTGCATCGCTTGATTCCAAATCGCCTGGAGGCGAATCTTGGTTTAGCAGGAGCCTATCTCGCCAACGGTCGCCTGGGGCTTGCCTTGCGTGCATTTCGTAACTTCCTAAAGAAATGGCCGAGATACGAAGAAGCAGAGGAAATCAAAATGACGATTGCAAGGCTGGAAACTGCTCTTTCCGAAATTCTTGCAAAGCTGGATTTTAGGCTGGAGGATGGACTGGACTTTGCCTGCAAACACGAAGAACTGCAAGTGCTCATGGAGCACCAGGAGACCCAGCGTTGCAAACAGCTCGCGGAAACTTTATTGAAACAGCGCCCATCTTTTGCGCCAGTCTGGAACAATCTGAGTATGGTCTACTGGATAGAAGGAAACCTGCCTAAAGCGATTGAAACCTGTGAGCAAGTGTTGAAACTCGAGCCTGATAACATCCATGCCCTTTCGAACATCTCACGCTATCTGTTCATTCAAGGGCGCAAGGAAGATGCAACACTATCAGCTCAAAAACTAAAAGAATCGCATGCGGATGCGGCGGATGGCTGGGTCAAAAAAGCCGAGGCATTTTGTTTTATTGGAGACGATGAAGGCGCAGTATCCCTGCTTGAAGAAGCGCGGCAGGCAAAGGCGCAGAACGAACTGAACGAATATTTTTATCATTGGATAGCGGTGTCGGCATATCGGCTTGGAAGGGAATCCGAAGCGCGTCGCTGCTGGAACAAGGCTTTGAAGATCAACCCGAATTTTTCTCTTTCAACCGAGAATCTCGACGAACTAAAGAAGCCAGCCAATGAACGGAACGCTCCCTGGGCTTTCCCATTTTCCACATGGTTCCCTCACAAGATAATCCAGGAACTACTCTCCCATGCAGAACGAACAGCAAATACCAAGAAAAGCGATTCGGTGTCGACAGCCCTCACGCGGTTTATAGATTCGCATTCCGATCTGCTAAATATAGCCTCTACATTACTGGACAGAGGAGATCCCGATAGCAAAGATTTCATCATCAAGATGGCTGATTTTTCAGCCCACCCGAAACTCCTCGCTGCACTGAAAGACTTCGCCTTCGGACAGCATGGCCCCGATTCCCTGCGAATGGAAGCGGCGCAGATTCTGTCAAAACATGATTGGGCCGAGACTGGTGAAGCGCGCCTTTGGCTGAATGGCGAATGGCAATCCACCATATTGATAGGCTTTGAAATTACAGACGAGCCAGATCCAAAATCAATATTACATCCAAAAGTGCAACCTCTCCTCGCGCAGGCAATAAATGCGCTCCATAAGAAAAATGGCAAATTAGCAGAGGAGTTGATTCGTAAAGCGCTTGTCATAGAACCTGACGCCCCAAGCCTGCATAATAACCTTGCAGTTGCTCTGGACATGCAGGGCCGCAAAAAAGAAGCCGGTGCAATGGCTGACCAGATCATCAAACAGTATCCTGATTACTTTTTCGGACAAGTTTCAGCGGCTCGAAAAACTATGTACGCAGGCGACCTCAAGAAAGCCCGCGAGATTCTGAATAAATTGATGACGCGCAAACAATATCATGTCACTGAATTCAGCGCGCTCTGCTCTGTATTTGTGGATTTGTCAATTGAAGATGACCAACCCGAAGCGGCTCTTTCCTGGCTTGAAATGTGGGAGGGAGCCTACCCCGAGGACCCTCGGCTCGAACAGTATCAAGAACAAATAGAAATGTTACGCCTGTTCAGTTCGATAAAAGATATATCCTCCCACAAACGGAAGAGAAAACAAAAACGTTAATCACTTCAATCATGTCCACCCTCCTCATCCTTTCCTCCGACGCAGACGAATATCTCAAACTCATCCAGCGCTTCAATTTGCCAAACCTGGAAATTGTTACCGAACCCGCGGAAGCCGAAATTGTTCTTGGCGAACCAAAATTGATTCGGGATGCGCTTCCGCTTCTTCCTAATTTGAAGTGGGTCCAAGCCATCTACGCGGGAGTCGAGCGTTTGATGGATTCGGATTTGCGCCGCGACTACATCCTTACCAACGCGCGCGGCGTGTTCGGCGAACTGATGTCCGAGTATGTATTCGGGTATTTGCTTTTGCACGAGAAGAAAATGTTTGAGCGTCATCGCGCGCAGCAATCAAAGACATGGGACCGTTTCGAATCAGGTGTGTTGCGCGGCAAGACGATTGGTCTGCTTGGTGTGGGATCAATTGGGACGTATCTTGCGGGCACAGCGAAACATTTCGGGATGACGGTGCATGGCTTTACACGGGAGAGTGAGATGAGTGAACACGTTGACAAATATTATCATCCCGCCGCTTCGACTTCGGTTGGTCTCGATACGAGCGAGAAAAGCGCTCGCTCTACTCGACCCGCGCCGTTCAGCGCGAATGATGGATTGATTGCTTTTGCAAATGGACTGGATTATCTTGTCTGTGTTTTACCGAGAACCGAAGGCACGAATAAAATTGTGGATGCAAATCTGCTGGAGGCGTTGCCATCCCATGCGTTATTTATCAATGTTGGGCGCGGAAATGCGGTGGATGAGTCCGTGTTGGTCA
>CAZIYY010000023.1:37128-37669 GCA_964543585.1 uncultured Anaerolinea sp.
CGAAGACCATCCATTCTGGACGACGCCGAATCTTTTGCTGACGTTTCACACATCCGCAATCAGTTATCCAGAGAGTATCACAGAGTTATTTGTCGAGAATTATCTTCTTTACATCGAGGGCAAGCCGGTGAAGCATCAGGTTGATTTTGAGAAAGGATACTAGGAGTATGTCATGCTGAGCCGCTTTGCGGCGAAGCATCACTAGCCCAACGAACGAGACCCTTCGCTCCGCTCAGGGTGACATCCTTTTTGAGGAGAAAAAATGCCCCCCACTCTAAATGACATCTGCCAAGCCGCGCAAAGAATAAAGCCCTACGCCCATCGCACGCCCGTATTAACATGTAAGAGTTTGAATGAGCAAGTTGGCGCGCAGGTATATCTCAAATGCGAGAACTTTCAGAAAGTTGGCGCGTTCAAGTTTCGAGGCGCGTGCAACGCGGTGTTTTCATTGACCGATGAAGAAGCCGTGCGCGGAGTCTGCACACATTCATCAGGGAATCACGCGCAGGCGTTGGCGCTCGCAGCAAAGTTGCGCGGCATC
>CAZIYY010000024.1:0-233 GCA_964543585.1 uncultured Anaerolinea sp.
GGACGCTTCTGTTGGCAGGACTCCCCATACTTGAACGGAACGCCTCATTTCGCGGACGTTGAGCGGGTCGTCGCTTAGGACGAGCACTCCAGCTAATGAGGGCGCGGCAGATTCAAAGCTTGTGCTGAGCGAAGCGTCGCCCTGAGCATGTCGAAGGGACGAAGCATCAAGAAAAGAAGCGGGCGAGCCGACGTGGTGGACACGTCGGCCTCGTTTTCTTCCTTCAATGAATC
>CAZIYY010000024.1:243-5731 GCA_964543585.1 uncultured Anaerolinea sp.
CGAAGGGACGAAGCATCAGAGATTGAAGCGGGCGAAGCCGACGTGATGACCACGTCGGCTTCGTTTTCTTCATCCAATGAATCGTTCACGATCCTGATCGCTTTATCCGAAGAAAGCAGGGCGCGCAATCCCGCGCGTAATGCAGGCGATGAAACATTCAACAGGACGCGGATCACTTCCGTTCACCTACCGTCACTTTGACCGTTTCAGGCTTGCCGCCGCGCAACACTTCCACCGCGACGGATTTGCCGACGGTATCGCTGTTGAGCGCGGAGAAGAGATCGTCGGGGTCGCCAACGGGCTGACCGCTGATCGCAACCAGGATATCGCCAACGAGCAAGCCGCCTTTTTCTGCGGGTCCGCCTTCTTCGAGCCACATCACAAGCAAGCCGTGACCCTGCTCGCGCTTGAGGGCTTTGCGCGCGGCTTCGGGAACATCAACAGGCTGTGTGCGGACACCGAGATAGCCGCGCTTGACCGTTCCATGCTTTGCCAGCGCGTCCGCAATCCGCCATGCGCCTTTGACAGGGATGGTCAATGCAGAGCCGCGTGTAAGTCCTGAGGTGTTCAAGCCAAGGACCTCACCTTCCGTGTTGACAAGCGGTCCGCCAGAGAAACCGGGATACGGGGTCGTCTCGGTTTGGACATATTCATCCAACATTCCGCCGCGGAACGTGCGCGCGGGTCCGCTGATCGCCGTGACAATTCCCCATGAGGCTTGCATCCCTGCGCTATTCGGACGACCCAACGCCAGAACAAGCTGACCGACTTTTACATCGTCGGATGTTTTTGCCGGGGTCATTGCTTTTTCTGCGAGTCGCAGGAGCGCAAGGTCAGAGCCGGGGTCGCGGCCTGCAAGCGTTGCACTGAGGGATTTTCCATCAGGCAATGTGACTTTGATATCTTCCTCACGCGTCACCACATGGTCGGCTGTGAGGATAAGATCTTCTGTATACGCGATGCCACTGGCGGGATAACGCTTGCGCGCATCCACGAGGATTGTGCTTGCGCCGCCTTTTTCGACGGCAGAGGCAAGACCATTTGAAAACTCTGTAAATGTGTTACTCATTTGATTCTCCTTTTAAACTATAACATGATTTTGATTTGTATTCGCTTCGACACGCAGAGCGTTCACTTTGCGGCTTTGCTTCTTCTCATCAATGCCCCAGGCAATTATTTTGACAGGATGAAGACGAATTACCTGGGGATCAAGCCCGCGGGCAAACCCCTCCCCGCCACTTTCCATCAGTTCGGCATCCGCCAGAATTTCAATAGAGCGCGGCCGCCAGGGAGGCAATACGTCATCAACCACAAATGCCACTCTGGGATGTCCCCCCGCGTCGCGCCACTTCCTGGTCTGGACAAGGTCATGACCTCCAATCTCAATTGTGTCTGTTTCGGGATTGTGACGAAATCCAACTGGTACGACATGCGGATTGCCATCCATATCCACAGTGGCGAGGCGCCCCAATTTTTGCTCACCGATGTAATCGAGTTCGTTTTTTGTAAAGACGCTCATGCTCTTTGTTCCTTTCGTTTTGCCGGGTGTTGCTAGTGTAGTCGTTATCAGAATCAAATGCTATCAGGAAGATGGCTAGTTGATTCACTAGCCTTTCGGGGGGGTCGTTTCGGGCAGGTGAGTGATTGAAAGATAAACCTTAATATTTTTCAAAACATCATTTAACCTCTTGAAAAATTTTTTATTATCGTTATACTAATGATAATTATGTCACTCTGAGGGAGTGCTCGTTGCGACTGAAGAGTCTCTCACATAATCAACAGAGATTCTTCGCTTTGCTCAGAATGACATGAATACGAACGTTTATTCATGAATAATCGAAAGGAATATCAAATGGTACCAATGGATACGCTCACGATTAAGACAGAAAACAAATTTAGAAGTTTGATCACCAAACAGGCTTACTTAAAAGGCGAACTGATCTGCGAAATACCAACTGAGAAGGTTGTGAACAAGGCAAATCGTTTTACGGTCCAGATTGGGCGCACGAAACACACCAACGTCGGCAAACTTGCCGCTTTGAATCATTCCTGCGATCCAAATGTTATTTTGGATACCGAACACCTGCTCATGTATGCCTGCCGCGATATCGCCAAAGGCGAAGAACTTTCCTTCTTCTATCCCTCCACTGAATGGGAAATGGACGCGCCGTTCATTTGTCTGTGCGGCTCATCGAACTGTATTCACGTCGTCGCGGGCGCGCGCTTCCTGCCGCTCTCCACGCTGGAACATCACTACCTCAACCCGCACATCCGCGAGATGATGATCGAGTTGCTGAACAACACTGAATTGCATCTCACAAACATCGTTTCGCGCTGAGTTTACAACTTCGCGCTCACCTGCACTTGCGCCAGGTACAAGTGTCATCTATGGCACAGACAATCACTGTCCCTCCGCTCAACGCGAAAAACGTCCCGAAGGTTTAGAACCTTCGGGACGTTTCTTCAAGGTATTAACTTGCGCTTGGAACCTCGTCTGTGGGGTTATCGATGTTCCATCTTGCCACCAACTCTTCGCTGGTCTTGCCAACATTCTCACGGTTGAGGATCGTGCCGGTGAAGATGCCGGGGATGTTCAAGCCGTTGCTCAGAACGGGGTCGGCGCGGTAGGAAATCGCCAAATTGCCGCCCAGGTCAATGGAGGGAGAGAACGTGCCCAGCCCATCCACCTTGACGGCGCGGCCTGAGCGGTTGAACTCGATGATCTGGTCGCGCAATTCCTTGATGGACTGATCTATCGAACCTTCGACGAGACCCGTGGCGCGCGAGAGGGCGCGCACTAACTCGGGTTTCTGAACTGTGTTGCCCTGCTCGATGCGCGGGCGGTAGGCATTGACTGCCTTGATGCGTGGTGCCATATAATATGGACCTCCTGAAAAATAAGATTTTGTCTTACCAAAAAGAAGGAAGTACTTGTGTCCCCTTCTTACGGTCTGACATGCCCGCCATTATATTAGGGGAATCTCTTGCTGTGTTTTGCGTTCTTGTTAATTTTTGCGAGTCCCTATAAGCCTTCGATTTTTCTTGTCATTTTTGCAAGAACTTTGCATCCATTATTTACATAAAAGGCTTGTAGCCACAAGGCAATTCCCTATCAGGGATCAGGCAAAAGGCTTATAGGAATTGAGTCGATTCCTATAAGGGATTGGGGCAAACCCTTACAGGAATTGTGGGAATCACTGGGAGGAAATTCTGCCCTGCCCCTCCCGCGGGAATAGCCTGCGGGATATTTTCACTTTGTTGCAGCACTTGCAACATGCCTCTCGTAAAGTGGGGAAAATTCAGGACACGGAGGTGTGTTATGGCACGACCAGCGAACCATAAACGCGCGGAGCAAATCTATCGTAAAATAGAAGGGCATCCAGGAAAAAAGGCGGGACTGATCGCCCGTCTGTTGGGACTCAATCGTTCTGAAGTAACCAGAGCCTTACCTTCACTGCAAGACAAGGGATTATCGGTCAGTGAAGATGATAAGGGAGGTTTATGGCCGTTTCGCAAATCAAAATGATACAACATAAGGCCCTAAAGGTTTTCATGCCCAACTATCCTTATGGTTTGCCAGGGTTTTTTGGCTGTTTGGGCGATGATTCACGAAAGAAACCTTTAGGGTCTCAAACCAACAATGAAAATGTTTCAGAATTTGCACCCCGATTGTGCTATGCTATCTGTAATTCGGTATTGTTGCGTTACCTCGCAGACCTGCCGAAGGTGTCTTATCCGCGCCACTCCCTTCCTCAATCTCCGCATGGACAATGGTCATCCACGATAAATGTCTCGCGGAGACATGTTAGGTCTTTGGAGGAAAACTAAATAACCCAATCTCAATATCTGGAAGAATAATTTCCAAGCCATCGTTATCCTGAAAGTAATCAAACTACTTTCAGGAGGCACGAAAATGGCTCGGTTACAGAAAGGCGAACGCGAAGATAAGGAAAGCAAACTATACCGCCTGCTTAGACGCCTGCGATTTGGCGTTCGGGAATCGGAATTATCGGAGGAGTTGGGCTGGCAGAGGCGCACGGTCAATAATTATTTGCGTGACCTAAAGAAGGATGAGAAGGCGGAACGGGAAGGTCGTTCCTGGTTTGCAAAATAACAGGACAATTGCCTATTGGTAATTTTCCAACTGGACAATAGAATAAGGTAAAGGAAACATTCCATGCCGAGAATTGATGATGCTACCAAGCAACAGAGGTTGGAGCGAATTTACCTTCTTCTCACGCGCAATCCGCGCGGCTTGACCGAAGCCGAAATTGCGGATGAGATCAATCTGGAACGCCGAACAGTCAACAATTACCTGCGAGAAGAATTGGAATATCAGGGTAAAGCTTTCAAGGATGGCATCTACTGGTTTCCACTGGTTCTCAAAGAATCGAGACTGCGTTCGTTCGACCTTTCGCCCGAAGAAGCCGTCACCTTATACTTGGGCGCGCGTCTTCTATCTAAACAACAGGACAAGCGAAATGAACCTGCCGAGACCGCCCTGCTCAAACTGGCAAGCGTACTTAAAGCAGATGCAGGTGTAGGCAATGAAATTGAACAAGCCGCGCGTGAACTGGCGCAAAGACCCACACAAAAGGATTACCAGCCAATCTTTCGCGATGTCGTGCGGGGATATATCTATCGCAAGAAAGTCGAAATTGTGTATCACCCGTTGAATAAGAATTCATTCCCAACCACCTTTTCAACTTATCTTCTTGAGCCGTCCCCCATCGGGTTTACCACTTACCTAATCGGTCATAGTTCATTGCCAAACGCTTTGCGCGCCTACAAACTGGAACGAATTGAATCAATTCGCCTGACCAAAGAAGATTATTCCGTTCCGCCTGATTTCCCAGGGCTGGATATTCTGCGTAACGCATGGAACATCGTCATGGGTGATGAGACCATACAAGTGGTGCTACGCTTTGATGAGAAAGTAAAAGCCCGCGTGCTTGAAACGCGCTGGCATCCCTCTCAACAAACGCGCGAAGACACAAATAAGCCAGGCTCCCTTTTGTGGGAAGTGCAAGTAGCGGATACGCTTGATCTGCTCCCCTGGGTGCGCGGCTGGGGTGCGGATGTGGAAGTGCTGGAGCCTGAGGGGTTGAGAAAGGAGTTGACTAGAGAGGCGGCGAGAATGGCTATGTTGTATCAAGTCGGAAATACATCATCGTTGCCTGCTTATCAACTGTTATGGGCGAAAACAAATGACGAAAAAACGCTTACACATCCACTGATTTGCCATATTATTGATGTAGCACAAGTAACATTAGTACTATGGAAACACGTTCTTGCTGAAAGCATTCGCAAACAGATTTCCAAAGCAGTTGGACTAGATGATGATAGTGCCGCCCGCGTAGTAGCATTTTGGATAGGTTTACACGACTTGGGTAAAGCAAGCCCTGTGTTTCAACGGCAATATGCGCCTGCCATCGCTATTCTTTCAAAAGCAGGTTTAGATTTCGAGACCCAGATTGGACAAACAAGT
>CAZIYY010000024.1:5741-37121 GCA_964543585.1 uncultured Anaerolinea sp.
TCGTCACGATATTATTACAACACAAGTCTTAGCAGAATTGTTGACATCAGAAACGGGTTTGGCAGGAGAATTATCAAATAACGTGGCAATCACGGTTGGTGGACATCACGGTACATGGCCGACATCACAAGACTTGGATGCCTATGCAGCCCCATCTCAGATTGGAAGTAGTAACTGGGATCGCGTTCGACAGGAACTTGTCCGTCGTTTAAAAGAAATATTGGATGTGCCTAGTGTCTCATTTGCACTGCGCACAGCAGAAGAAACCAATTCGTTTTGCATATTGCTAGGAGGGTTGACTTCGATTTCAGATTGGATTGGCTCTCAACAAAAATACTTTCCACCAACAGGAGAAGTCGCAAATCTCGAAAAGTATTGGCGAGATGCAGAACGAAATGCTCTACAAGCCTTGCAAGAGACAGGCTGGATTGGCTGGCGACCACCTTCTACGGCAATTTCGTTTGGCGCACTTTGCGATGTGAAGCAACTGCGTCCGCTACAGGAAGCAAGTGTAACTCTGGCAGAGAAACTTGATCAACCTGCATTGGTGATTATCGAAGCGCCAACTGGTGTTGGTAAGACAGAAGCTGCTTTGTATCTGGCTGACCATTGGGCGCGCACATTGCAACAACGCGGAATGTATGTGGCGATGCCTACTATGGCAACAAGCAATCAAATGTTCAAGCGTGTCCGAAAAATATTGGAAAGAAGGTATCCATCAGAATTGGTCAACTATCAACTTTTGCATGGCAATGCACTATTAATGGATGATGAACAAGTACCGCGATTGGCAAAAGTAGATAAGGGAGATGAACACAATATTGTGGCTGCTTTGGAATGGTTCACCAAACGCAAGCGTGGTTTGCTTGCCCCATTTGGAGTTGGCACAGTAGATCAAACTCTGATGGGCATTTTACAGACGCGGCACTTTTTCGTGCGGCTGTTTGGCTTGAGCCACAAGACAGTTATTTTTGACGAAGTTCATGCTTATGATGCATACATGGACGAGTTGTTCTATCTGTTACTGCGTTGGTTGCAGGCTGTCAACGCATCGGTTGTCATATTGTCGGCAACGTTGTCAGATGTATCACGCCGTCGAATCCTTGAGGCGTACAGTCCCAAATTAGAAGAAATGCCCGTCGTTTCGTACCCCGCAATTACGTGGACATCTGACAATACTGTTCAAGTGATTGCGCTTAACGCAGAAACACGCACCGTTAATATAGAGTCGGTAGGACGCGATCCCGTTGAAATTGCGCATCGGTTAGCAGACGAATTGAGCGATGGCGGATGCGCGGCGGTTATTTGCAACACGGTGCGTCGAGCACAAGAAATTTATCGAGAGATTGATGCCGCCAAGATTGTTCCTGAAGATGACCTGATTCTTTTTCATGCGCGTTTTCTCTGGGAACAGCGTGAAGCGATAGAGCGGGATGTGCTTGCGCGTTTTGGCAAACCTGAGAGCGGCGAGTTCCGCCCGCGTAAAAAGACAATTGTAGTTGCCACCCAAGTCATTGAGCAAAGTCTCGACTTGGACTTCGATTTGATAGTCAGCGACCTTGCACCGATAGACTTGCTCATTCAACGTATCGGACGTCTTCATCGTCATTCCGAGAATGACGAACATCGCCCCGTACGCCTGAAAGAAAAGCGTGTATTTATTGCGATACCTGAGATCGAAAATGGCACGCCCCAGCTTGAGCGCGGTGACATGTATGTGTATGAAAAATATGTTTTGATGCGGTCTTGGGCAGTTTTGCGACAACGAGGGAGTATCACGACGCCTGCCGAAACGCAGAAACTCATTGAGGCGGTTTATGGTGATGAGATTCTATTGTCGTCAGACCTGCCTGAATCATTTCATCATGCTCTAACCGATGCAAAAGAGAAAATGGAAAAGGAAGAACGCAAAGCCAAAAGCCAAGCGCAAAGTAAACTCATTTCGATGCCCGACAACGACTTTATGCTTGAACAATCGAACGCGGGTTTGGAAGAAGACAATCCTGTTTTGCACGAGTACCGTCAAGCCGCGACGCGACTTGCGCCACCGAGTATCACACTGATTTGTATATATAAAACGCCGAATGGGTTGGTTCTAAGCCAACAATCAACTAGCCCAACGGTTGATCTGTCGCAAGAGCCAGATCGCGCAAATACGCGCTCTTTACTCAATCGCAAAGTGGAAGTCGCAGATTACCGCGTAGTGAAATACTTTGCAAATCAAGAACCGCCAACAGGTTGGCGTAAAAATCCATGGCTGCGCTTTGCGCGCGTCGTTGATTTTTCAGAAGGAGGTGAGTATTTGCCCAAAGATGAAGACTGGAAATTGAGACTTGACCACAAACTCGGTCTGATTGTGGAGGATGTATGACACCATTATTTAACTTGCTGAATGAATGTTGGATACCCTGTATTCGCTTGAACGGGCAAAGAGAGTTGCTTGGCTTGCATGCTGTGCTTAAACAGGCGCATGATATTCGAGAAATTTACAGCGATTCGCCTCTGACTGTCGCGGCATTGTATCGTCTGTTACTTGCAATCACCCATCGCGTGTTTGGTCCTAAAGACCGCAAAGTATGGGCGAACCTGTGGGACAAAGGCAAATGGGATGAGCGTGAATTAGATCGCTATTTTCAGGAATGGGAATCGCGTTTTCATTTGTTTGATGATAAGCACCCGTTCTATCAGGTGTCAAGGTTCGCATCTGACAAAGATCCAAAGCCTCAGCCGCTTTCACAAATGTCGCTTGAGTTTAGTTCGGGTAACAACACAATGCTTTTCGATCACACTTCTGATTCAATGCCTCAGACAACGGCTTTTGCCGAGGCAGCGCGACGCCTGGTAACAGTTCAAGCATTCACTATTGGCTTTGGCATCAGCCATAAATTCAAGAAAGAAACATTTCATTTTCGCGATGCGCCGTGTGCGCGCGGTGCACTGTTTTTTGTGCAAGGTGATAATCTTTTCCAAACTTTGCTTCTGTGCATGCGTCCATATCCCGATCCTCGTTCGCGTCTATCGGACAATGCCAATGAAGATAAACCAACATGGGAGATGGACAATCCATTCAAGCCCAAGCGAGATAAGCCATTGGGATATCTCGACTATCTGACCTGGCAAAGTCTTCAAATCAAGTTGGTAAAAGATAATGCAGATCAAGTTGTTGGAGTCCAACGTATTCAGGGCTTAGGAATGGACAAAGGCGCTGTACTCGACCCACTCAAGAGTTATCGTACAGATAAGAAAACGGGTGAACCGATTGTGCGTGGCTTCAATCCCGAACGCGTGTTGTGGCGTGACAGTGTAGCGTTATTCCAAGTAACGGATACTGACGCGCGTGATACACCAGAGAATTTCAAATTACTATCTGATCTTGTACGCAATAAAGTGTTAAAACGCGAACAGCAATTCCACTACGCGGCAATTGGTATTACAACACAGGAAGGTCAAGCGCGTAATGTTTCACTCTGGCGTTACGAGCGAATGCCATTGCCGCTTTCATATTTGGACGACCCAAGTAACGTCGAGCGATTGCGACACGCGCTTGACTTGGCAGAAGGAGCTCATTGGCGATTAACAGAAGCGCGAGATTGGTTTGCGTGGTTGTGGCTCAAACCTAACGCATACGACAGTTTCGACGAGTGGCAAAAATCAAGAGATTATGCAAAACGCAATGACAATGCCAGTTTCACTGCATTACGAGATCGCCTGACTGTATCGCAACGTTTCTGGTGGCGACTTGACCAGCCTTTCACGGAAATTATGCCGAGACTGACACATATTTCTGCACAGGCACAGGAAGCGATTTTGGAATGGCGTGAGGTACTCAAACGAACCGCGCGATCAGCGCTGAATGAAATCATAGATGGGCTTGAAGAATCGCCGCGTACGCTCCGAGCAATCGCTAAAGCGCAAGAGCAATTGGAACGCGGCTTGAGTTTTGCATTGAAAATTCAGGAAGGAGGTCAACCATGACAAAAGAGGAACGGGAACAATTGATACAACGCTTGGAAGAGTTGCGTGATAAGGAAAACCGTGCGGCATTAGCAACACTTCGACGCGCTTTGAGCGGACAGCTCGAAGATACACTTCGCGCGTTTCAGCACATTGGGTATTCATTGCCATCGCGCGAACACGATCAGGATACGGGCATTTTAATCGGCGCACTCTTTGCTCTGCATCCACGTGAAGGTGGAGGTGGCAATATGGGAGATCACGTTGCGGCATTGCGGCGCGCCGATGAAAACAAAACACAATCCGCTGAACGCTGGTTCACTGCGCTGATTACATCACATCGCGATGATTTACCCACCGCGTTAAGGCAGATTATCGGCTTGCTGGAAAGCGGTCAGATTCCAGTAAACTGGGCGCAATTGCTTTATGATCTTGATTACTGGGATCATGAGCAGCATTTCGTTCAGCGTCAGTGGGCATCTGCCTTTTGGCAAACACAAGAAAAATGAAAACCGAATCTTTCAAACAAAAAGGAGACAACACCATGTTTATCGAACTGCACACAATCCAGAGTTTTGGACCCACAAATCTCAATCGCGATGATCTCAACAATCCAAAAGAATGTCTGTTTGGAGGCGTGCGCCGTGCACGTATTTCATCGCAGTGCATCAAGCGCGCCGTGCGTGAGCATCCCTTGTTTGCACAAACGACCCAAGTTGACAACGCCACACGGACGCGCTGGATCAGCAACTTGATTCGCGATGGTTTGAAAGACAACGGCAAACCTGAAGACGAATCAAGTGATGTTGCGATTGCTTTTGCCCGAGCATATGCTGTGGACATGGATTCTAAAAACAAAGGGAAAACCAGTGTTTTGGTTTATATTAGCCCTGCCGAAGTGAACGACGCGGTTGCGATGTTGATAGACGAATGGAAGAAGAAAACTCCGTCTGACGAGGCAATCGGCAAGATCATTGCTAATCTAATCAAAAAATACGAAAAGATCACAAGTGCGCCTGACATCGCACTGTTTGGGCGTATGCTGGCGCAGAAACACGAAACAGGCATTGATGCGGCTTGCCAAGTCGCACATGCCATTTCAACACATGCAGTCAAAAGGGAGACCGACTATTTCACTGCTGTAGATCAACTCAATCCCGATGATACCGCAGGCGCTGGTATGGTCGGCTATCTTGACTTTAATAGCGCGTGCTATTATCGCTACGCGCGGATTGACTGGCAACAACTCGTCACAAATTTAAAGCAAGATCGGAAAAGAGAGAAACCAAACGCGGATGAAATTGCACTGGCGCGGCGCACGGTCGAAGGTTATTTACGCGCATGGGAGGCCGCAACACCAACGGGGATGAAAAACAGTCACGATAATAATGGGCGTCCTGCGCTCATGTTGGGTGCTGTGCGCACCGATGGAGTTGGTTGGTCTCTAGCAAATGCGTTCGAGCGCCCTGTGCGTCCACTGTTCCAAAATGGCTGGGAGGGCGGCTATATCATCCCATCGGTTCGAGAAATGGATAAATATTGGGGCTGGCTCTGCCAGATATATGGTTCAGCGCAATTCAAAAGTGTGGCTACTCTGGTGCTTGATCCAACACTACTGGAAAATGAAGAGACATTGAAACACCTCAAGCAATCCGTAGCTCAAAGCAAGAAAGCACAAGTCTCGAATCTCGACACGTGGGTTGAGGAAATCACAAATGCACTGGCACGCGGAAAGGAGAACGCATGAATGTTTTGCTCATCCGTTTGATGGGACCGATGCAATCTTGGGGCTTGCAAAGCCGATTCCCTGAAAGAGATACGGGATTAGAGCCGTCCAAAAGTGGCGTCATCGGTTTGTTATGCGCCGCACAAGGAAAATCACGGGATGACACAAATGCAGTCCAAGAACTAGCAGAACTCAAAATGGGAGTACGTGTTGACCGTCCAGGCACTTTGCGTTACGACTACCATACTGCACAAAATGTGCGCGAAGCCAACGCAAAGAATGTCGACCTGAGCGCAGGTAAAGGCGTGCGCGATAGCGTCTCGCGTCGTTACTATCTATCAGATGCCGCCTTTCTCGTCGGATTGGAAAGTGAGAACTTGTCCTTGCTCACACGATTGCAAGACAAGTTGCAGAATCCGCGTTGGGCACTGTATTTAGGACGAAGGGCATTTGTGTCATCTGTACCGATTCATTTGAAAGACGGATTGCGCGTTAATCAAGATTTAGAAACGGCTCTAAAATCTTTTCCATGGCTGGAACGAAAACTGCAAGAAGACACAGTGCGATTACGCGTTGTTCTTGAAGATGAAAATGGTGATCAGGTTCGCCCAGATCAACCATTATCGTTTGCGCGGATCGAAAATCATTGTGCGCCGCGTTGCGTCAAGACCGATTATTGGGAAGCACCCCGAGAAATATTGAAGGAGGCAACCTAATGTACCTCTCCCGCCTCACCCTCAACCGTTCGCGTACTGCGTTACGTTGGTTATCCAATCCGTACCGCGTCCATCAACGTTTGATGATGGCTTGCAGCAATGACCCGCGCCTGCTCTTCCGCATCGAAACGGATGAGCAAAAATCACAGGTGCTTGTGCAAACCTATGATGCGCCTGCATGGAATAAGGCATTTGATGAATTCGATGTACTTCTGCGTGAGCCTGAACACAAAGCCTTCACACCTATGCTTGTCAATGATGGGCTATACCGTTTTCGTCTGCTGGCAAACCCGACCGCCAAGAAAACATTCGAGAAAGATAACGGTGATAAGCATAAGACACGATTAGGCATTTTCAAGGAAGCAGATCAAATCAAATGGCTGGAGAACAAATTGTCCGAAGCGGGCGTGAAGTTGTTACACTGGCGCGTCAACCCGCGCGGCATGGTTTACAGTCACAAGAACCCGCAAAAGGACAAGCAAACGCAAGTCCATTACGCTGTTTTGTTTGAAGGAATACTGAGAGTCATCCAATCAGAACAATTGCTTCAAGCCCTGCAAACTGGAATTGGTCCCGCCAAAGGGTATGGCTTCGGCTTGCTCTCTTTGGCGCGCGCTCAATAACAGCATGTCACTGCGAGCGCACGCTGCGAAGCAGTCTCAGGTTATAGGAGATTGCTTCCCGAAGGTCGCAATGACATAAATAACATTGCACCTTAACAACCGAATAGTCCTTATTACTTTATTTACAACAAAGGAGGCTTTCATGCAAGATTTACATGGACTGCCAAAATTGCGTGACAGCCTTTCGTATCTCTACGTTGAGCACGCAGTGATCGAACAGGCTGGGCACGCAATCGAACTATGGCAAAAAGAAGGACGCACGCTTGTGCCAGCCGCGTCGCTGTGTGTGCTAATGCTTGGTCCCGGCACAAAGATCACACATGCCGCTGTAAAAGTTTTAGCAGACAACGGTTGCAGTATGTTGTGGACGGGCGAAGAGATGACCAAGTTTTACGCCCAGGGTTTGGGCGAAACGCGTAAGGCATATCACCTGCTCAAACAAGCCGAGATCGCCTGTAACCCCGTCAAGCATACACGTGTGTGCATTCGCATGTATCAGAAACGTTTTGAAGAAACACTCGATCCATCGCTCACCCTTCCGCAAATCCGCGGCTTCGAGGGCGTGCGCGTGCGCCGCGCTTATAAGAAGGCGAGCGAAACCTATGGAGTTGAATGGCATGGGCGCATTTATGACCGCTTCAATTGGGGCGGCAGTGACCCAATCAACCGCGCGCTCTCGGCGGCAAATGCCACGCTCAATTCCCTCTGTCACGCGGCGATTGTCTCTGGCGGTTACTCGCCCGCCATTGGCTTTGTGCATACGGGCAAGCAACTCTCATTTGTATATGATGTCGCTGATCTTTACAAAGCCGATCTCACCATCCCGATTGCGTTTTCGATTGTGGCAGAGGGCAAAGAGAATATCGAACGCCGCGCACGTATAGCTTGCCGCGAGAAATTCCGTGAGGTCAAACTGCTGGAGCGAATACTGCCCGATATTGACGACATCCTCGAGGTCCCGCCTGAACCGTCTTATGATATTTTGGATGTGGATGCAGACCCTGCGCTTCCCACCGACCTTTGGGCTGATCTTATGGAAGAAAGCGAGTCAGCGCCATGATGATGATCGTCCTGCAAAACGTCCCCAAGCGTTTACGCGGCGAGTTGACTCGCTGGCTGTTGGAGCCGTCGCCCGGCGTCTTCATTGGTCACGTCTCTGCCCGTGTGCGCGACTTTCTGTGGGAGAAATGCAAAAAGGAATGTAAGAACGGCGGCGTGGTACAAGCCTGGAACACAAACAACGAGCAACGTTTCACCATGCGCATGGACGGTAATCTCAAACGCTCTGTGGTTGAAATGGAAGGCTTGCAATTGGTCTTCATCCCAGAAAATACAATACCGCCTAATATGACGGACGAAAAACCCGAAAGCGAAACTCAAGAAGACCCTTAAAGCCTCTTTTTTTGGGGTTAAATAAGGGTATTCCCCACACACGTGGGGATGAACCGATAACCAGCACCACCAAACGCACTCGGACACGTATTCCCCACACACGTGGGGATGAACCGCCTCAGTCAATGCCCCACCCACATACCTAGCCGTATTCCCCACACACGTGGGGATGAACCGATGCGCTATCCAGGGTATATTGATGTTATCAAACGTATTCCCCACACACGTGGGGATGAACCGTTATTGGCGGTTAAGAATAGGATCGAGTTTTTGTATTCCCCACACACGTGGGGATGAACCGGCGTTGCCGCCGCAGGAGACCTCGAACAATAATGTATTCCCCACACACGTGGGGATGAACCGAAGCGGTGAAGGTTGAAGTCAAGTACTTGGAGGTATTCCCCACACACGTGGGGATGAACCGCGCAATGGCAAAGCCAAATTTGGCTATGCACAGTATTCCCCACACACGTGGGGATGAACCGGCCTAGTGAGATACCAAACAAAAATAAGTAATGTATTCCCCACACACGTGGGGATGAACCGCATTGCGCCTCGATTTGATCGGCAAGTGGAGCGCGTATTCCCCACACACGTGGGGATGAACCAGATGGCGGCTCGGCTGTTCTGATTGCACAGGAAGTATTCCCCACACACGTGGGGATGAACCGCCCGGGGAAGATACGGGCATGGAAAACCCATGTGTATTCCCCACACACGTGGGGATGAACCAGGATCGTGGAGCGAAGCGGGGAGGAGTATCAATGTATTCCCCACACACGTGGGGATGAACCGAGTTGCGACTGCCGTCAATACAGATTCTACCAGGTATTCCCCACACACGTGGGGATGAACCGTCTCTTATGAAATTCAATTTCCTACACTTGAAGTATTCCCCACACACGTGGGGATGAACCGTAGGACAGAGCGAGGTAGGAGACGGTACAACAGTATTCCCCACACACGTGGGGATGAACCGATATGACGACGACACAAGCAATTCCTGGTTATGTATTCCCCACACACGTGGGGATGAACCGGTGTTCGAAGCGTATCAAGCTGCGGTCAATGATGTATTCCCCACACACGTGGGGATGAACCGGATGTAAAGAACAGCGATGATGGAAAGCATGTGTATTCCCCACACACGTGGGGATGAACCGCCTGGTTTTGCTAGGGCTAGATATGCTGGTGGGGTATTCCCCACACACGTGGGGATGAACCGGTCTCATCAATGCTCGGCAGTTCTGCCAATGCGTATTCCCCACACACGTGGGGATGAACCGCACGGGTAGATATTATCGAGCTGATCCAGGAGTATTCCCCACACACGTGGGGATGAACCGTACCCAGTGTTCGCTTGCGATTCGGTGATGGGTGTATTCCCCACACACGTGGGGATGAACCAGGCACGTCCTTTATATGCCTTGGTGATAATCAGGTATTCCCCACACACGTGGGGATGAACCGCCTCTTTTCATAATGCACTGGCACCGATGCGATCGTATTCCCCACACACGTGGGGATGAACCGTGCCAGGGGAGATCGAGGTATCAGGCGCGCTCGAGTATTCCCCACACACGTGGGGATGAACCGCCAATCGTCTTTTCCGCCGTGACGTAGACGACAGTATTCCCCACACACGTGGGGATGAACCGAACATTGAAGTGGATACAAAAGAACAGCCCGCAAGTATTCCCCACACACGTGGGGATGAACCGAAAACAAAAATCTCCGAAATTAACTCCGAGATTTTTCAACCATAAAACTGATCACTGATTACTGCTCAACTGCTTATACACTTCCGCCCACGGCTTGCCCAACCTATGATTATCTGAGACTACGATCTTACTGAACTTCTGGGCAATCTCGCTCGTGGTTGAGGGCGCTTGTGTCCCGCCGAAGGCAGGGACGGAGGGGGTAAAAATAAACAATCCCCGATTAGGGGATTGAAACGGACTCGATACGTGCGTACAATCAAAGTAACTGTTATCCATTCTCGTAAGAAATAATGGATCCCCGTCGAGGGGAGGTTGGCAGGATTGACTGCCAGGCACTGCTCCAAATGCCCGTAAGTAAGGAGAGGATACCATGAAAGTGTTTATCTGCAAGTGGGTTATTATTCCATTCCTGTTTTTTGTGCTGGCAATTCTTGTTGGCTGTATTCCTGTTGCGAGAGGTGTGCCTAACCAGCAGCCTCCTTTGCCTTCGCCAGTAGATTCGGAACCTGGGCAACCAGCACGAATGTTTGCGCTAATCGCCCCGCCAACAGTTTCAGACTCTGGACAGCCAACCCAAACGCTTACGCCAATACCCTCCCCAACAGTTTCAGACCCTGGGCAGCCAACTCAAACGTTTACGTCAACGGCCTCACGTATAGCTTTAGCCTCGCCAACAGGTGTGGAGCCTGACCAGCCTACGCAAACATCTACGCCAACGGCCTCACGTACAGCTTCAGCCTCGCCAACATTTACAGCAACCACGCAACCCACAGGGACGGCTGAGCCTAGCCCTACTTTCTGTCCAGTCCCGACACAAGAACTTTTGTGGGTCGAGCCGGTCACATCGCCAACGAATGAGTTATCCCAGGTTATTGTTGTCGGTATCGGCTACGGTGAAGAAGTGAGCGTGGTCACGGAGTCTGGAACATTCACTGTGACAGGCAACTTTATCTCCTTCCGGGTGGAAGTACCCCTGCTTCCCAACACTGCCCATCATCTCGAGGTAATTGCAAAGGTGAGGAAAGTACCTGGATGGAACGGTTGCATTTATGGCGGCTATACTCTTAGGACCACAAGAGACGGGAAGGGCGCTCCTTTAACAATCGTGCAGGGAGAACCGATTCCGCAAAAGCCGGGAGGCATCATCACGGTGGATAATGCTTCGCGCCTGGAGCAGTTAACCTCCTTTGCGCCAAACGCGCGGTTTGTTACAGATTTTGTTTTCAGCCAGAATAATGAGGTGATAAGCGTGGGATATGATAGCAACATATCTGTGTGGAGTACGGAGACTGGAAAAGAAGTTCGTCAGATAGGCAGCGCCCAGGCAAGTGCTTTGGCAGTCGCGATAAACTCTAATGGTTCATTGGTCGCCACCGATGGCACTGTTGACGACCCAAGTGTGCGCCTGTGGAACATCCAAACCGGGGAAATGAATCAACTTGGAACTCATCAACCCTATCCGATGAGCATCGCGTTCAATCCTAACAACACGCGGCTTGCCAGCGGCGGCAACGCTGATACCGTCACCATTTGGGACGTCGATCATCAACAATCACTTATTACTTTCAAGGGTGATGTGCCAGGCCGACTCCAGTCATTTAGCAGCCTTTATTGGAAGGATGACTACATACTTGTTGCTGGCGGCTCGGACGCGATTTACTGGTGGGATACAACTACAGGATCCCTGTTGCAACGTTTGGCAAAACCTGCCGAGGCCGTTTTTTTTGTTGACGCTGCCTTCAGCCAAAACAGTGACCGAGTGGCTGCCGCCGCCCAGGACGCTTATGTTTATTACTGGGATCGGGCGGTTGACAAATGGTC
Organism: uncultured Anaerolinea sp.; assembly: GCA_964543585.1. GTDB lineage: Bacteria > Chloroflexota > Anaerolineae > Anaerolineales > Villigracilaceae > Defluviilinea. Next base: position 17,695 of record CAZIYY010000024.1, read on the forward strand.
ACGCTGGCCAGCGCCACCCAATAGTAGTCTTACAAATGTCAGTTTTAGCCCGGATGGGCAATTGTTGGTGGCTGGAACAGACAAGGGCCAGATGTTGATTTGGGATGTTGAGACTCAGCAACTGCTGGCACAGTATTCCACGACCAGTAGTTCCCTTGCCGCGATCCGATTTAGCCCGGGCGGGCTCTATATTGCTTCGGGAGGATGGGATGGCCCAATTCGATTATGGGGTATCCCTTCTCCATAACCCGTCGAACTGGCAGAAGAGTCATGGATGACTCTTCACCCGATATAGTGGCTGCGGAGATTGTGGAGGAGTTGCTCACCAACCAACTATTTATACGCCCCCGTGACTGTCTCAATTTGAGGATAATAACTGTCACCCCAATCACTAATGGCTTGTGAGCTGTTTATACGCCCCCACCCACGGCTTTCCCAACCTGTGATTATCAGACACCACGATCTTATTCAACTTCTGCGCAATCTGCGGCATGAGCATAGCAATCGTGCCCCAGTCGTCGGTAAAGATCGCCACCTTCATCTTATCGGCGAACTGACCTGTCCACATCCACTCCATGCGGAACTTGTCAGCTTTGACCCAGTATCCCCGCTTTTCCCACGCGATGACGGAAACATCAATTCCATCTGAAATGATTCGCAGTGCCAGTGAGATAAATGCGGCAAGGTCTTTTGCATCGTCAGTCACTTGCTTCTGTTTTGCCAGTTCGCGCACAGCCAGCACAATGGCTTTTGTCAATCGCGGTCGTTCTTTTCCAGCAGAGTCAGGGGTGATGAGGCGGCTCAATGTGATCTCCAAAATTATGGCATGTCATTGCGAGCCTGAAAGTCGCAATGACATGGTTACTTGCAAGTGCGGGATTATACCAATGAAACTACAAATTTTTCTCAAGAGGCATACCTTACGGTATAATTTTATCGCTGGTGGATTTGTTGCGTAACAAGCTGGTCCGCTATATTCTATACATAAATTCGCAAGCGAGATTCAAACCCCGTCAACACATGGAGGCATTGGTATGTTTGAGATCAGGTCATCGAATCCGAACGAGACCCGCGCGCTGCGCGAAACTCATAGTATTCTGGGCGCAAACAAGGGGAACCTGCAACTCGGTCAGATCGCAAAAGGCGACACCATTTTCACCTATCCAGCCGATGAGGTTATCAGCGGAGTTCTTCGAGCAAAGGCGGGCGACCAATGGATTCACGTTTTTGAAATGAACGGCGCTCCAGTGGATGGCTGGATGGCGATCACTCACCTTGGCGTGATCTACACCCTGTTGACCGAGATCGTGATGCCTCCCGGCGATTCCGTTCGCGTGACCATAGACATTACTGCTGACTTCAACGGCAAGCTATACGGCGGCGTTGTGGAAAATATCGAGCTACTCCCGAAATGATCCCGCTCGCTAAAGTAAAAATTTGGAGGCGAGCGGATGAAACTTGACATAAAAGTCTATCTCACCGCGCAAATCCAGCCGGAAACAAATCCGCCACTGCCTGCAGGTAGGTCCTTTGTGCGGACATTGCATGATTATGAAACAGCAGTATGGAATTTCAAGCCGCGGTCCCTCTTCAGTCCGACAGACGGGTTGAAGGATACCGTTGGTTATCCTGAGATTGTCCCACTCCGCACTCGGGCAGGGGTCAAACTTACACAGGCGTTGCAGTGGCTGTGGTTTGACCAACTCTTATTTGCCATGTTTGAGCACAACCGATACGCGGAACTAACACGTGACCAGCAGGACGCGGCGCAAAGAGCTTGGGCTAGTCTCACATCCAGCGCGCGGGCGTTCACGAATCATGCGGGAACAGATGCGAATGAAGGCCGGGCAGACTTCATCCGGGGCTTGAATTTGGATGGGGAATTGCCGAGGATTTTCGAGTTGTCGTGTGGCGGAAATGTCTTTGAGTTGGCGTCATTGGATCCTGAAAACTTTTTAGGCAAAATGTGGTGGAAGGTGCGGACGCTCGATCCTGCTAAGACATACAACTCATCGGAATGGAACAGGCAAACGCATCCCGAATATTTCCACGTTGCGACGAACTCCACCCCATTCAGTAGAAATAATCGCTGGATTGTAGACCCATTCCCACAACTGGCGAATGTCGGCTATCCGGGCAGGGATGTGATCGTCCCTGTTCTTTCGGCTGGCGGATTCAATTATGTGGAAGTCAGTCGCGTCGTGATGATGAAGGACGGCGATCTGTTCCCACCGAAACCGTATAACCCGTAGCGCAAATAGGGTGTGCAACGCATGAATTAGCATACCTTGCGGTATAATTTTGCCGCTCACTGATTACTGAAACGCGGGGACGTGTCGGAACTGGCAGACGAGCATGACTTAGGATCATGTGCCGCAAGGCGTGAGGGTTCGACTCCCTCCGTCCCCATTTTACAATGTGTCATTGCTTGTAAGTCCACAGCGAGAAAGAGTCGCTGTTCAAAGTGAAAGAAACAAAACCTTTAGCCACGAATTGCACGAATTTTCGCGGATTGGTTTTTTAAAAATTCGTGTAAATCCGCGAAATCTGTGGCAAAGACGGCCTTGACTTTCTTGTTCCTTAGTAGTGGCACCGAGGCGCCACTCGCAATGACATCTGAAAATCTTTTATGAAGGAAAGCAACCTTGAAAATCGAAAAAACCGTTGAAGAAAATCACGAAGCCAAATTACTGGTCGAAGTTGAACCGGAAAAGATGGATGTATACAAACGCCGCGCCGCGCGCAAGATTTCCGAGCGCGGCAAGATCGCCGGTTTCCGTCCGGGCAAGGCGCCATATCACATGGTCGTATTGAACTATGGCGAACAAGCCGTCGTCGAGCAGGCGATTGATTATTTCATTGACGCCGAATATTCGAACATTCTCAAAGAGGCGGAGGTCGAACCTGGCGCGTCCGGCGCGCTGGAATCGATTGACTCGCTTGAGCCTCCGAAACTGACCTTCCGCGTTCCCCTCGCCCCTGAGGTGGATTTGGGTGACTACCATTCGATTCGCATGCCGTACGAATGGTCTGCTCCCGCTCAAGAGGCAGTGGACGCGGCAATTGAAGACCTCCGTCAAATGTACGCCACGACGGAAAATGTTGAGCGCGAAGCTCAGGTCGGCGATTACGTCCTCGTTGATGTAAAATCTGAAACCACAGAGCTGAACCGCGAGGGCTTCCCTGCCTTTATACGCGAAGAAGGGCGAGACACAGACTGGCCCTATAACGGATTCTCCGATGAACTCATTGGGCTAAAACCGGGCGATACAAAGACAGTCACACATGAATTCCCAGCCGACCATGATCCCGCTCTCCACACTGAAAAGACCCAAAGAGGAGAGCGGGATGAGCTCGAAGCGCTTCAAGGCAAGACCGGGGAAATGGAAGTCACCGTCAAGACCGTCCGCGCGGTGAGCCTGCCCGAATTGGATGATGAATTTGCAAAAACAGTCGGCGCAGGTGAAACGCTCGATGCCCTGCGCGAGGCTGTCACAAAAGATGTTGAAAATCGCTCCAGAGCCGAATATGACGATAAATTCTTCACTGACCTGATCGAGAAAATCAAGGAGGGCGCAACCCTGAAATATCATGAACATACGCTTGAACACGAAAGCGAACATGTGCTTGAGGACCTCAGCCAGCGTATTTCGGGGCAAAGCATGGATATGGAGACGTACTTCAAACTACGAAACACAACCCGCGAGCAGTTCATTGAAGATGAAGTGAAACCCGTGGCGAAGAAACGCCTCGAGCGTTCGCTTATTCTCGATGAGATTGTCCGCAAGGAGGGACTGAAAGTGGGGAATAATGAACTCGATGAAGAGTTCAATCAGACCTTGAATGCCCTCTCCATGCAGGGCTTGGATTTCGGGAAAATTCGCGGCGGAAAAAAGGGTCAGCAACGCGTGGCGCAGGCGGTAGCAATGGAGTCTGCGAACCGCGTCCTCACGCGCCGCGCGCTGGATATGTTAAAGTCCATTGCAGTAGGTGAGTACAAATCGCCGGAGGAGCGTCAGGCGGCAATGGAGGCAGCAAAATCGGAAATGATCTCCGAGGGGGGACCTGTTGAGAGTGAAGAGAAAGCCGTCGAAATGGAAGCGGGCGCAGAGTCCGAAAAAGAAACCGAGTCTTCATCCGAATGAAAATAAAGTTTTAACGAAATTCCAACGCATAGCAGGTATGATGTCCCAATACATAAGGAGACAAAATGATCCCTAATTTCAAAAACATAGTTCCAATGGTGGTCGAAAATACGGGCCGCGGTGAGCGCGCTTACGACATTTATTCACTCCTGCTCAAGGAGCGCATTATCTTTCTCGGCACGCCGATTGACGACCAGGTTGCGAATGTGATCGTAGCGCAGTTGTTGTTCCTGACTCACGAGGACCCCGAAAAAGAAATCCAGATGTACATTAACTCGCCCGGTGGAATTATTTACGCGGGGCTTGCGATCTATGATACGATGCAGATGATCCCGAATCCGATCAGCACAGTGGCTGTCGGAGTCACCGCTTCATTTGGGACCGTGCTGCTGACTGCCGGTACGAAGGGCCGCCGCTACGCCCTGCCGAACGCGACCATCCACATGCACCAGCCGCTGGGCGGCGCGCAAGGACAGGCAACGGATATTGAAATTCAAGCCAAGCAGATTTTGCGCTTGAAGGCGTTATTGCTTGGCATCATGGCGAAACACACGGGCCAACCCCTTGAAGTGATCGAGCGCGATAGCGACCGCGATTATTATCTCGAAGCCAAAAGCGCGGTGGATTATGGTTTGGTGGATCAAGTGTTGACAGCGCCGGAGAAAGTCAAATAGCTTGGTAGCTCGATAGTTGAATAGTTTGGTAGTTGATGCCCGTTGAGAGATCGGCGGGCTTTTTGTTTTTTTGGTGTGCTCTCGCTGCAGCCCTTTGCAAAGCATCCGCAGCGGCGGGGCTGCGGCCCGGTACAAACAGGGGCGGGTTTTCTGCGTTACGATATAATCTTCGATCAAACAGAGGCGTTATGACTTTTTCCATCGTTGCATGTGATCTTGAAGAACAAACTTGGGGTGTGGCGGTCGCATCGAAATTTCCGGCTGTGGGCGCGGTGGTTCCATGGGCGCAGGCGACTGCCGGCGCGGTGGCAACGCAATCATTTGCGAATACGTCCTTCGGTCCGCGCGGACTGGCATTGATGGGCACAGGTCTCTCTGCGCAAGAGACTCTCGCTCGTTTATTGGAGGATGATCCTGATAAGGAACTCCGGCAAGTAGGTCTGGTGGATGTCAAAGGCGGATCGGCGACATTCTCAGGCAGTGGCTGTTTTGCGTGGGCAGGCGGCATTGAAGGAAAAGGTTATGCAATTCAGGGCAATATTCTTGCAGGGAAAAAAGTTGTCACTGCAATGGAGAAGACCTTCTTGAAAACGAAGGGCGGCTTACCGACTCGTATCCACGCGGCGCTTTTGTCTGGTGACCGCGCAGGCGGCGATAAACGCGGCCGGCAATCCGCGGCGATCTATGTAGTCAAGCCGAAGGGCGGCTATGGCGGGTATCTCGATCGCTGGCTGGATTATCGCGTGGATGATCACGAAGATCCTATTCCACGACTGGGTGAGTTACTGGAAATGCACGAACTGTATTTTGGAAAAAGTGAAGAGAATGATCGCGTGGAATTGAAAGGCAGGGCGCTGGAACAAATCATGGATATTCTGACGCGAGAAGGTTATTTGAAAAAAGGAAAAAGTTTCCGCTCTGTCTTCAAAGAGTTCGTCGGCAACGAAAACTTCGAAGAACGCGCCGACCCTGAGGCAAAGTGGATTGATAGCCCGGTGTTGAAATATTTGGTAAATAAATTTACAAGGTGACAGTCAATTTCGCGAAGCGGTTGATTGTCACCTCTTATGGCGAACATGCTCCCCTCTCACATCAAATCCCTCATTATTGACATGGATGGAGTCATTTGGAAAGCCGACGCGCCGATTGGCAATCTGGCAGCTATATTTAGACGAATTCGTCAGCGCGGATTGAAGTTCGTCTTCGCGACAAATAACAGCACAAGCACATCCGAACAATATGTTGAACGACTGAAAGAATTCGGCGTGAATGTGGATCCACGGCAGGTGGTCACGTCATCACAGGGCGCGGCGCATGCCATGGCGAAAAAATTTCCACGCAAAAGTAAAGTCTTCATGATTGGTGAAGAAGGAATCCGTATGGCTTTGGAGGAAAAGGGGTTTGAAATTCTTTCCGTGGAAAACGCCGCGCAAGCCCAGGCTGTTGTCATGGGTATTGACCGTGATATTAACTTCCAAAAAGTCGTGGAGGCAACATTGCTCGTGCGGAAAGGCGTCCCATTCTATGTGACCAACACCGACAAAACTTTCCCAACACCACGCGGAGAAATCCCCGGCTCGGGCGCGTGGGTGTCGATTATTACAACCGCAACGAATGTTAATCCAATCATTGCGGGCAAGCCGTTTCCGTATTTGATGGAGCTCTCTTTGGAAAACCTTGGCACAAAGAATGCAGAGACTCTCGTCGTCGGGGACAGACTCGAAACCGACATTGTCGCAGGGCAGGCAGTGGAATGTCCATGCGCGTTGGTATTGAGCGGCGTATCAACAAGAGAGCAGGCAGAGGCATGGGTGCCGAGGATAGATATAATTGCTGATGACTTGTCGAAGTTAATTGGATAATAATTTCAAATGCTAATTTACGATCTCGACTTACCCCCCCTAACAAATTTATTGAAAGAATGGAATGAACCCGCCTATCGCGCGAAGCAAATCTGGCAGGGGTTGTATCTGCATCTCTATAACTCACCTGAGCAATTCACCAATTTGTCAAAATCATTGCGCGAGAAACTTGCGGAGCATGTTACTTTCTCCCCATTCAAGGTGAAGACGTATCAAGATTCGTCTGATGGATATACGCGCAAGACTCTGTTTGAATTGCCTGATAAGAATTTGATCGAAGCGGTACTCATGCGCTATGGCGACCCTGCTGATAATCCACAGATCACCGCCTCCCCCTCTGGACGCGGCGCAAAGAATCGTCGCACACTTTGCATCTCCACGCAGGCGGGCTGCGCAATGGGATGTGTCTTCTGCGCGACGGGCCAAATGGGATTCAAGCGTCATCTTTCGAGCGGTGAGATCATCGCGCAGGCGCTGTATTACGCGCGTATGTTGAAGGAAGAGAACCAATCCGTGACCAATATCGTCTTAATGGGCATGGGCGAACCGTTCCATAATTATGACAACACGCTGTCTGCGATTGACAGACTGAACGACCCGGATGGATACAATTTCGGCGCGCGTCGCTTCACGATTTCGAGTGTGGGATTGGTCCCTCAAATCAGGCGTTTTGCTAACGAGAAGCGACAAGTGAATCTTGCCATCTCCCTCCACGCGGCGGATGATGAATCACGCGTCAGTATGTTGCCTGTCAATAAGAAATACAAAATTGACGAAGTGCTTGAGGCTTGTCGTTATTACGTTGCCCAAACACATCGCCGAATCACTTTTGAGTGGGCATTGATCAATGGAGTCAATGACACGCCCGAGGTTGCAAAGAAATTAGCGTTGCGGCTCAAAGGTTTGTTGTGCCATGTCAATGCCATTCCACTCAATCCCACTACAGGATACTCAGGTCAAGCTACGTCGCGCGAAAGGGCCGCGGCGTTCAAAGAGTCGCTGGAGCAGGCTGGGATTCCCTGCACGATACGAATGAGGCGAGGCATAGATATTCAGGCAGGATGCGGTCAGTTGGCTGGTTTTGTTTTGTCTTAATGGTCTGTATTTATGGTAGTTTTGTGGTGTGGTAGTGCCTACACGCAAATCATAATACTTGCGGAGACTGTGCATTCAAGACTTCACACTGCGCGCAAACGCTTAAAGAACGCGCTGGAGCAATTGCGCGGAGCATAACCCGATATGCAAATTAATCATGATGAGGCCCGCAGGCTGATCCAATTCGATAGCGATGAATGGTGCTTATCTCATTAAGAAATCATTGTGTGATAGTGACTACGCGCAGAATATTATTTTAACTTGCATGATGCTATGGTATACAGTATAGTCAATCAATCACAAGGTACTTGAGAGAGTCTGCCAACTCATAAAATAAAACGAGAGAACATCAATGGATAACAAAACAAACACATGGCTTGAACGACCCATCCACCCCGCCCTGCCGGCCATCACAAATGAAGTTGTGATCTTTGCGGGCATTATGCTGCTGGCGATCATCACCAGGTTTTACAACCTTGGCGTGCGCGTGATGAGTCACGACGAAAGCCTTCATACTTATTTCTCATGGCTGTTGTATCGCGGACAAGGCTACCAGCACACGCCGATGATGCACGGACCCTGGCAATTTCATCTGATTGCATTGAGTTATTTCCTGTTCGGCGCAAGCGATTTCACGGCGCGCATCCCGGCGGCAGTGTTCAGCATCGCTACTGTGTGGATGGTCTGGTACTGGCGGCGCTATCTCGGCAAATGGGGTGCACTCGTCGCAGGGTTGATGATGATTATTTCGCCGTTTATGCTCTACTATGGGCGCTACGTACGTGAGGATGTATACGCCGGCCTCTCAGGTGTTATATTCCTGTACGCGATCCTGCGCTATTTTGAAAGCGGCGCATCCAAATATCTTTTTTGGGTGACCATCGCCTTGGTCGTCCATTTTCTCGATAAGGAATCTTCCTTCATTTACGCGTTCCAAGCATGGCTGTTTCTTGCATTCTACTTCATCGGACAGGTCACTAAAAAACCATGGGAGGAAAACCCTGGGCTTTACCGGGCATTCGTGATTGCGCTCGTCGTTGCAGTGGTATTTGTGGTGGTAGGCGCGGGGTTTGGATTCGCAAATCGTCACACTGAAACATTGCAAAGCGGCGAAACCGCTGCGCCCGTGAACCCGCTGGGAGACACATCTCCTTTGGATGTACAAAGCAGCGCGCTTTCCATTTCCACAATTCTTTTTGGAGCAGGAATTGTCGCCTTGATCGGCGCGGCAGTATTTATCGTGCGCGGCCTGGGCTGGGAAAAAATCCGTCAGGAGAAATCTTTTGACCTGCTGATTCTGATCGGCACGTTTGTTTTGCCCATGACAACCCCCTTCCCCATCAAGTGGCTTGAGCCGAGGCTGCACATTGCCATTCCAACAGATGGCGCATCCGTAGCGGCGCTCGCATCAAGGGATTTCATGTATATTGGCGGGTTTATTATATTATTCTTCTCTCTATCGATTGCAGTGGGCATGATCTGGAACCGCGCGTGGTGGAAGTATGCCGTGGTGTTCTGGGGTAGTTTTACAATCTTTTATACGACAGTGTTCACGAACGCGCCCGGATTCTTTACAGGCTTGATCGGCTCGCTTGGATACTGGCTGGTTCAACAGGGCGTGGCGCGCGGCAGTCAACCCGAATATTATTACCTGCTCGTTCAAATCCCGATGTACGAATTCCTGCCCGCCATCGGTTCGATAGTGGCAATCGCTTTGGGCTTGAAAAAACTGTTCGGACGGAATCAAGCCGAAGCCGAGTCTGAAGCGGAGATGAAATCCACATCCGAGTTGGAATCCAGTGAATCCAACTTTGGCGCGTTCTTTTGGCTATTGGCTTGGTGGGTGATCACAAGCATCGCGGCATTTACAATGGCGGGCGAGCGTATGCCATGGCTCACTTATCACATGGCGTGGCCCATGATCCTTCTGGCGGGATGGGGCATCGGGCAAATCATTGAGTCTGTCACCCCGCGCCTGGCGGAAAATAAACCGCAAATGAACGCGCTTGCAATCCTTGTGCTGGTTGTATTCGCACTTGCGATCTTCAACACTGTGCGAGCATTATTCGGAACGACGCCGCCGTTTGAAGGCACCGAGCTGGCGCAATTACAGGCAACCTCTGCATTCCTGCTCCCATTCATGACAACGATAGTATCGGGCGCGTTGCTTGCTTATTTGATGAAAGATGACCTTGTGAACCTTTTGATTATACTGGTAGCCATACTTGCGATCATCACGTTCGGTTCGAGTATCATCAACGGCTCATCGCTATTAACCCTGACTTCCACACCTGAAATTGACGCATCGAAACTTTCATCCACGCAGTTTAGATTCGGGGCGGCGGTCATTGCATTGATCGGAAGCATCATTATCATGATCTATTTATCGCGAATGAGGATAGCAGGACGCGCAAGCGCGTTCGTGGGTCTCGTTGTGCTGACAGCCTTTGGCTTGCTCGCCGTCCAAACCGGGCGAACATCCTTCAGGGCAAGTTATATCAACTACGACAATGCGACCGAATATCTCGTGTATGCACATGGCGCAACGGGTATCAAAGAAGTGATGGCGCAAGTGGAGGAAATCTCAGAACGCACCGCAGGCGGACTCAATGCAATCGTGGCGTACGATGCAAGCGCGCCGGACACCGGGGTCTCGTGGCCGATGGTTTGGTACTTGCGTAATTTCACAGCCCTGCGTTCATTCGACCAGCCCACGCGTTCACTGCGCGATGCCGTTGCCGTGATCGTTGACCAGAAGAATTTTGACAAGATCGAACCGGCGCTTGGCGACGGTTTCTACAAATTCGATTACATCCGCATGTGGTGGCCCAACCAGGATTACTTCAACCTGGACCGAACGCGCGTGTTGAACGCAATCACCAATCCAGGTATTCGCGAGGGCATCTTCGATATCTGGTTCGACCGCGACTACACGCGTTACGCGCAGGCTGTTGGAAGTTCATCCATGACGCTCACCACCTGGCAGCCCGCGGATCAAATGCGACTCTACGTCCGCAAGGACGTCGCATCACAAATCTGGAATTATGGAGTCGGACCTTCGGAAGCGCCAACGGCTACGGACCCTTATGAGGCTGGTACCGTTAACTTAGCCGCGGACCAAATCTTTGGCGCGGACCGTTATCTCCCGCTTGGCCTCAACGCGCCCCGCTCGATTGCAATGGGACTAGACGAAGATCTATATGTCACCGACTCACGTAATCATCGCATCCTGCATATTGCATCCGACGGAAGTCTCTTGCAGCAATGGGGCTCGTTTGCAGACATAGCAACAGGCGATGCGCCGATTGGCACGTTCAATGAACCGTGGGGCGTAGCAGTCGGACCGAATGGTTCAGTCTATGTCGCCGATACGTGGAATCACCGCATTCAAAAATTCACGGAAGATGGGCGTCCAATCAAGATGTGGGGACAGTATGGACAGCCCGTCGCTGAATTGCCCGAATCGAGAAGTTCATTCTGGGGACCGCGCGGCATTGCAGTCGACTCGCAGGGACGCGTATTTGTGGCGGATACCGGGAACAAGCGCATCGTTGTCTTCGACGCGGACGGGAACTACATCACGGAATTTGGATCAGCGGGATTGGACCCCGGTCAATTTGATGAACCAGTCGGAGTCGCCATCTCGCCAAAGGGAACAGTCTACGTTACGGATACGTGGAACCAGCGCATCCAAGCCTTTATACCAAGCGAAGACGGTGCCCTATACTTACCTTCCGCGCAATGGGACGTGAACGCGTGGTTCGGTCAGTCGGTAGATAACAAACCCTTCATCGCCGCAGGCGCGAACGAACACGTCTTTATCACCGACCCTGAAGGCTATCGCGTCATAGAATTCACTGAAAGCGGAGAGTTCGTGCGAACGTGGGGCGATTTCGGAACGGGTGACGCTGAATTGGGGCTTGTATCCGGGATTGCGGTTGACCGGCTTGGTTTCATCTGGGTGGTTGATTCAGGCAACAACCGTATATTGAGATATAGACTGCCATAAACAAGGGAGCAAAACGACAAAGAGCGATTTCCATGTATGGAAATGGCTCTTTGTTCACATTCTTTCGGTTGCAATGCCTTATTTACTTCTACTCGAGATCATGCGTATTTGTGTAATGACGTTTTGCGTGAAAGCATACAGCCCATACATGGGGTTTGTATGCTCGCCGTCCATCGTACTCTCGAGAACCTCCTTGGTATAAATCCCTGAGTACGTCAAAAGATAGAAACGAGTATAACCGTGAGCCGGAAATGGGTGTTCCGTGGTTAGTTTCATTAGTGAGACGTACCGCTCGGCAGTTTTTACCAGTTCGGCTGAAGCAATCGAAACCATCGAGTAATCGCCTGCGCCGAGGATACCGCTGCCGGAACTGAAGTACATGTACGTCCTCCCATTCGCAAGGGAGACCATCGTTACATAACCGCCGTCCACTGTAAACTCCGTCATCACACCCCATACGTTCGGCTGGTCAGCGGGTCTTTTGATCCCCACCTTTTCCGGGTTAAGCCTGAACATTTGACTGCGCATTTCCATATAGAGAACATTGGGCAGCGGCTTTCTGAGCCATGAAAAGAATTTCCTGAACATATCGCACCCTTTCAATGATATTTATTCGCGCCTAGTTTAGCGAACAGCCAAATTATACCAAACAAGACCAGGCGTTGATGCTTGCAGACACATGACAGGGCATTCAAAGAGCAAGGTCCCTGTCGATCTTGGCGCTGATAATTTATCCGGCTTTCTCATTCTGGCTCTTTGGGATCAAGTGGGGTTTCCTTGCAACAGAGCCCACACACCTGCCTGGTCTCTTCGAGATGGTGCCAGGGAAAACTTTTTGAACTCATTTTCTCTGCGATCTCTGTGGCTTCCCGCACCAAATACCAGAGAACTTTTATTCTTTCCTACTGCTTCCATGCCATGCAAAAATTCCGCCGCCCAGAACAGCAAGCGCGAGGATGCCAATAACCATTCCCATTCCCTTGGTATTGTCGGTTAAGGATATCGAAGCGGCTATAGTTGGAGTCGAAGTCAGAGTTGCCTGCAGTGCCGTTGCCATGGATGTGAGGGCAAGGGTCGGTGATGCAGTTGCTTCGCTGGTTGGAGTTTCCGGAAGGGATGTAATTGGCAAGACCACATCTTTCTTGATCAACAACTTATCACCGGGATAAATATTATTATCGAGCAAATTATTCAGCCGCTTGATATCGTCTATTTTGACTTCATAGGCAATGGCAATCTGCCATAGCGACTGTCCAGACTTCACTTCATGGATGACATCGCCATTGGAATTTGGCGTACTGACAAGCGCAACTGGAATTGGCGCAACATTCGCTTCACTCGCAGGGACGCCTGATCCGCTTCCCGCGACCGGAGCGGAACCTTGAGCCCCTTCGTTCGTAGTAGGGCGGGCGCAATCAATCACATAATAAACCCTGCCATTGGCAACCGACACGCCCGCGCCGATCTCGGTCAGGTTTGGGGAAAGCATCGTGTTCAAGTGCGTCGCGTCGCCGGTCCAGTCATTGACCGCAGATTGGGCAGAGCTATTTTCGCCGCCTGACGTGATGTTCTCCGCGCGAAAACCGCCAGCAGACAAATCACCCGCAAGCGAATACCCAGCCGCGAGCAGACGATCCGTCAGACCTATGCCGCCGGGACCTGTGTGTGTAACGTTGCCCGTCGCCGCCATGAAATCCGCCTGGGCTTGCGCCGTGTACATCAGGATGGAGTTGATGCTGTATGAAGGAAGTCCATTGGAGGCGCGGAGCACGTTGACCGCGTTGATCAAGTCGTAGGCAGAGTCAGCCCCTGTTGGCAAGTTGACCGACTCTGCGCGAGTTGCCGATGTTGGAGTTGATACAATAACAGCCGCCAATACAAAAATAAAGTATATGATACACCGAGGCATGGAATGATTATACTGCTTCCGCTTCGACATCTGCATCGTCTCGCTACGCTCGCTCGGCATCCGTTTAGCGCGACCGCAAAGAATCTATCTCATCCACCATTAACTCGCGCCACTTGCCCGGTTGTAAATTGCCTAATCGAATCTGCCCAATCGCGACGCGGACGAGACGCAAAGTGAATAATCCCACTGCCGCGGTCATGTGTCGTATCTGCCTCTTTTTTCCTTGACTCAGTTTGATCTCGATCCATGCTGTGGGGCCGTGGGGAGTGACCGGCTTGGGTCGCGGGGACAAGCCGGGGTCAGAAATGAGGCGGGCTTTGCAAGGAAGAGTCACATAATCTTTCAGTTGTATTCCGCGCTCGAGTTGAGTCAGTTTATCCTGGGTAGGGTCGCCTTCTATCATCACCCAATATGTTTTTTCGATGTGATGTTTTGGGTCTGTTAATTGTTTGATGAACGAACCATCATCGGTGAGCAACAACAAGCCTTCGCTGTCGCGATCCAAACGACCTGCCGCATAAACATTAGGGACGTTGATATATCGCTTTAGTGTCGGATGCCCCGTGTCTTCGTCTGTAAATTGGGAGAGGACTCCATAGGGTTTATTGAAAACAAGATAACGCATTTTTATCTAAATCGGACTATAATGGGCGAAGTCGTTCAATCATATAAAGGAGGATCTGATGGCAAACGCAAAGTACGAGATCAAGGGGAACAGCAAAATTCCAAACTATGACTCAGAACTCGAAATTGAAGTTGATGACAAGTATGAGGCGTATAGCAAGGACATTCCAGAGCCTACGCCATACCAGGGCGGCACGATCATATGGTTCAACGCCTTTGGCGTTCGGGAAAAATCAAGCGGTAAAAACGCAGATGTCACATACAAGGTGACTGGGCAAACCCCGCCTGCCGGGAAGAGGCTCTTCGCCTTGTATGGAGGCGAGCCGCAAGAATTGGCGACGGAGAGTGCCGGAAACAGCAAGGTCAAATTCACATTGAACGTGGGTGATCCGCCCGTCGGGGCAGGGCCTTAGCCCAATGGAATACCCTTGCTGAGCCTAGCGTCCCGAATTGCGAGCCGCCACGGAACATTCTCCACAAACATTTGGCGCGATCCTTCATCCCTTAACTTGGAGACCTGCGAATCAAGCAACCCGCCTGCCCTAGCAAGTAGATCGTTTGAGCGCGGGTCCCTATTTTGCTCGAGAGCCAGATAACATGCATAATAGATACGCAGCGGTTCTTCCGCGCCTTCAAGTGTGCCGCCATTCGCCAGGTGCATAAGAATATTTTCTGCCCCCTGTATCGCAGCGGGCAGATCGCCAAGCACCAGTGCTGTTTCGATCAAACCCGCTACAGGCTCTGTGGCCATATTCGGCTGGCCAAGTTCATTGCGAATCAAGATGGACGCATTGTAGGCCTGTCGCGCCTTCTCGCGCTCTTTCATCATGAGAAAAGCATGTCCCAAGTATAAGAATGCCCATGCCTCCCCCGACCGCTCGCCAGTTTTTCGGCATAATTCCAGTGCTTTTTGAGCATACTCAAGAGAAGCCAAAGTGTCATTTTGCAAGCCAGTAACTGCGCTCAAATTAATAAGTGTATATACTTCCTGATAAAGTGTACCCACCTCGCGCGATATGGATAACGCCTGCTGATGATACGCATATGCTGAGTCGAAGTCTCCGACCATGCGCGCCGTATACCCGAGATTCGTCAGAGTTACACCTTCGACGGAGCGATCACCGCATTCGTGCATAATGAAATAAGCCTGCTCATAGTAATCACGCGCCAGGATAAAATCACCTTGAATGTAGCCTGCTGACATCGCCAGATTATTTAGCGCCTTGCCTTCCAAATCAGTATTCCGCGTCTCGCGCGCAATGAGAACAGCCTCTGTCAGGTAATCGTGTGCGAGCGCAAGTTCGTTTTGCCCAATCGCTACCATCCCCAAGATGGATAATGCTCTACCTTCCTGCAATCGTTCGCCCGAATCGCGCGCAAGTTGGAGGCAGGTTTTTCCGATCTTCATCGCTTCATCCAAATTGCCCAGCCTCCAGTGCGCGCTTGATGATAATAGGTATGCCTCGATCGCCAGTTCGACACCGCTATTCCCATCACACAAATCTAATGCGCGCTGGGAACACTGAATAACTGCGTGATAATCACTGACGGCATGGTAGTGATAATAAGCATTCATGATCTCAACTTTTGCGTTAAACTTTAAATCACCGATTTGGTGCGCCAATTTCTCCAAAGAGTCCAAATCCCTAGACTGCGAAGCGCGCTCGCCAATACGATTGAACAGCCCTACTCGTTCAGTCAAAAGATCGAACTGTATGCTCAGATCATCAAAGGACGTAAATGCCAGCGCGCGCGTGAAGTATTCAATCGCCTGACTGTTCTGGTAGGCATCCGCCGATGACTTGCCAGCCAATGTGTAGTAGTGCAACGCCTTTTGATTCAATTCGGCGCGCTCGGAGTGGTGCGCCAGTTCGGCATAATGAAATTTGACATCATCCGAGTAGATCTTCTCCAGCGCCTCCACCGCGAGCGCGTGCAATTCCCGCCTTCTGGCGCGCATTTGCATGGTGTATGCCGCGTCACGGATCAATCCGTGCGTGAACATATATTGATCCTCGCCTTGATGCGCCCAGATAGCATGTTGCTCTGCGTCCGCCACATAACGCTTGATGTTATCCGCTTCGTTCGTCATTTGTTCAAGCACATCAACCGCAAATTCACGACCCAGCACAGAAGCGGTGTGGACCACGTCCTTCACTTCATATTCAAGTTGGTCGAGTCTCGCGACCAGCACGGCGCGTATATCGCCGGGCAGGAAGAGATCGCGCACGCGTCTCACTTGATTCCAGCCGAGATTGCTCATCTCGATCAGGTTTTCTTCCTGCATGTAACGGACGATCTGTTCGACAAAATACGGATTACCCTCCGAACGTTCCATGACGCGCCTCACCAGTTCAACGGCAGGGACGCCGCCCAGCAGGATTTCAATCAAGCGGGCAACGGCTTCTGTTGAAAGTCCCTTGAGATCAATTTGCCTGTCTATTAGATCGTCATTCAGGGCAGGGTCGGCGCCTTGAGTTCTCGATGTCGCGATGATCGCCACTGGGCAAGACTCGTTCCCTGCCAATAGCGCGCGCTTTAGGCGCGGCAGAAAGTTCAGCGTGTCGCTGTCAATATACTGCGCGTCTTCAATAAACAAGATCAGGGGTTGTCTTATGCTCTCAGCCTTAATCAAGTCGATCAGCGCGAGAAGCGTGCTATTATAACGCCCTTCGGCATCGAGTTGTTCGTAGAGCGAGTCTGCCCAGAACAGGTCAACCAGCGCGCCAATCACGTGCCGCAGGCGGTCCAGCTCCCGCGCTAGCTCTTGATTGGAAGTTGACGCGATCAGTTCCTCCAACTTCGAATCGAAGATTTGTTTGCGTTCATCCGAACTGCTTGCAGGTGAAAAGCCAAAATAGCGGAGCAACCAACTTCGAAAAGGATTGAACGATTGACGAAGGATTTGATCGGACTGACAAAGCGCCCAAAGAGTCTTGTTGTTCTCAAACAATACCGAAGATCGGAACCCGTGAACAAGATGCCCCTTTCCAATACCCGCATCGCCCGTTACAAGCAATAAACCCGCGAACTCACCCCTCCGTAACGGCTCGGCGAACTCTTCAAGCACAGTCAGCTCTTTCTCGCGCCCGATCAACTCGCCTTGATATATTGTTTCCATCTGCCGCTTGCGACCCCTCAACAGATTAACTCTCTGATCTGCGGAAAAGCCCTTGAAGCGCTGGTCGCCAACATATTCGATATCGAAGCGTGTGGATACCCGCCGCGCGATCCTGTCATCCACCCAGATCGCGCCCGGCGGCGCGGACATCATAAAACGGGAGGCAAGGTTAACACCCCACCCATAACAGGTGTAATCCTCGCACATCACGCTCCCGAGATAACCTGCGTGCGCGACATAATATGTGACGCCTGTCGTGATTGGGAAATCAACTCTTACCTGCAATTCCAGCATGAAATTGAGGGCGCGGCCAATGTCATTTTCATAGGCGACCGGCGCGCCCCAAAGCATGAGCATATTACAACCCTTGTCGCCGAAATCGAGTCTGTTGAGCAAGCCGCCATATTTATCGCGCAACTCAAAAATAATGCGGACGAAATCCTGCAACTTCTCATTGGGCAGGTCAGGAAAACGCATGAACAGATTGACAATCTGCCTGAACTCACCCCGCGCATCCTGCGCAATGATCTCCTCGGGCATGAAAATACGCGCGATATTTGCATCGACCGGCGGGAAAACGGTCGGAGTGGCAATCGGCATTTCGACGCGGAAGCGGTCAAATCGGCAAAAAGGGCCGAGGGGCCGAGTCTGTATTGCATCCTTCAAGAGTTCGTTCATGCCATTCGTAATGATGATTTCCCCCGCGCCCGCCTGATGCTCTGCTTCGGCAGACTCATCCACCGCGGAGCCGCGAAAATAGTACGTGGCAGATTGCCCGTCGTCCGAGCGCAGGATGCCCCATGAAACCATGCCGCTCGTAAGACCGACCCTTACAGAGAAGTGGAATTTTCCATAAACCGTCTGTCGCCCAGGATTTTCGGCAAGCCGTTGTTGGATTTCCCACGCGGATGCCAACGCGCCCAACGCGACAGGCTTTGCATCTGATTCAATGGGATACAGAGCCATGATGCCATCGCCCGCAAAGCCGACGATCTTGCCGCCATAATCGAAAACACTTTCAACAAGCGGATCGAACACGCCGTGCATCAAGCCAGCCAGCACTTCCGCCCCGTGCTGGCCATGCCGCATGAGCGCATCTGTCATCGTGGAGAAACCCGATAAATCCAAAAACAATCCCACTGCAGGAAACTCCCCGCTGTAACGACCTGCCCGGTAATTTTCTATGATGAGTTGCGGAACGACGCGATGCATTTCTCCTCGACCACGTAGCTTTTATTGTAGCATGTATAATAATCCCATGTCGCCAGATTCGTATCAGATTCGCTTATGCCCGTCCTGCGGATTGCGATACCCTCTTACTGATGGACATACATTTGGGACTCGATGCCCGGCGTGCCTGGGAGAGACTCGCCTTGTTCTTCGCCGCAAACTGGTGACCGAACCCGCGCGTGATCTCCCCCGAACCTTTCGCCGTACAAGCGCGCAGAGCGCGAAGAACATTGGGGAAGATGAAAGAGGAAAGACGTTGGCAGTGTTATTGGATAACATCCGCTCGGCATGGAATGTCGGCTCGATATTCCGCACCGCAGACGGTTTCGGATTCATGCACGCGTATCTGTGCGGGATGACACCCACACCCGATGGGCAAGCCCATGAAGCAGTGATGAAGACATCGCTCGGCGCGGAGGATTCGGTCACGTGGTCTCAGCACAAAGACGCGCTGAAACTAATCAAAGGTTTGAAAAAGGAGGGCTGGAAGGTTTGGGCGTTGGAGCAGACTGAGCGTGCTCATCCCGTAGGTCAAATTGCGAATTTGACCCGCAACATTGTGTTGATCGTTGGCAATGAAATCACGGGCGTTGACCCCGAACTGCTTGAGCATTGTGATGGGATTTTTTGCATCCCTATGCGCGGGGAGAAAAAGTCGTTCAATGTGGCGGTGGCATTTGGCATCGCGGCATATGCATTAATTTGACAGTCACCTTCAATGTAAAAACTCTTGCAGTTATACCCTGAGTTGCTCTTTA
>CAZIYY010000025.1:0-25241 GCA_964543585.1 uncultured Anaerolinea sp.
CTTCAACTGGCCCAACAATGGGCAAACTAACCACCTTTAAGTGCGGTGACACCCCTTCAGGACATCGCGGAATCAATAGGGGAGAGAGGGGTTTCCAAGTTGTTTACGCGTTTCGGCGAGATGCAGTGCGCTTCGTAAATGGCGAGCGAGTCGGGATTGTGACGGGTCTCAGACCCTTCACCAAGCAGCGCCTGAAGAAATGGCACACTACGTCAGCGTTCGGGCGCGACGTAGACGAGTCCCTATTTCCCCTGCGCGACAAGACACAATCTTTCTTTTTGTTCAGCGACAGGAATCGCGCTATA
Organism: uncultured Anaerolinea sp.; assembly: GCA_964543585.1. Lineage (GTDB taxonomy): Bacteria > Chloroflexota > Anaerolineae > Anaerolineales > Villigracilaceae > Defluviilinea. Next base: position 306 of record CAZIYY010000025.1, read on the forward strand.
AAGGTTGCGGGGATCCCCTTACGGCGAGCGCGTCCACCTGGTCTTTCATCAACGCGATGAGCGGAGAAACAACCGGCATGATCTCTTCCAGTTGCAGCGCCGTGAATTGATGGATGAGCGACTTGCCCGCGCCCGTGGACATTAGGCGAGTATATCGCAAACAAAATCGCCCTACCAATTTTGGCAGGGCGAAATAAACATGTCAAGAGATATCAGGCAACGGCTAATCGCGGGCGGAATTTGTAACCATAAACAATCAAACCGCGTTCATCGCCATCGTTTCTCATCTTGCGAGTGACCATTTCGACGGGCATTCCGATTTCAACCGCGTCATTGTCCACATCCGTCAATTGCGCGGTGACCATTGGGCCCTCATCCAGTTTGACAAGCGCAACGGTATAGGGCGCATTCGCATCGTATCCGCTCGGGGCTTCGTAGACAGTAGTGTAGGAATACACCTCGCCTTTGCCGCTGAATGTGTAGAGTTCCTTGGCTTCATCGCCGCAGTTTGGGCAGACATCGCGCGGGGGGAATATCTTGTAGTCGCAGTGCGGACAGACTTCGCCGACCAGTCCGTAGCGTTGTTTCTTGAGTCTCCAGTGTCTTGGGATTTCCATGTGATAAGTTCCTTTCTTGTAAGACTAATTCTATCTGGCAAGACTCTCAAAGACTCTCAGGGTTGTTTCCTTTCGTAAATGTTGATCGGAGACTCAGACCCCAGATTGGAGGAATGCCGACCAAAAGTTTGAGCTGAGAAAATGTCCATCGAAGCAGGTTTTCATCCAATAAATCACTTTCTATCTCCTTTCACCCGGGCCTGTTGAAATAATGACCGATTGAATTCAGCCAAGCCAGATCATGAGCGCTCAAAAGAGGGTAATAACCTTGTCTTCCATAGGCTGGCGCATCATTTGGCATTTTGATCTAACTGCTCGCGCCGCTATATTGTTTTAGTCCCGCCTTCCATACGCGTGAGGCGATTAAGAAACTGCCAATTCCAATTGCAAAGAATAGTATTAGTTGATTAAGGTTCAAATCCCCGCGCAGGGCTTGAAGGGGGACGGTTGTTGCCACTGCAATAGGGATGACAAACGTAACGATAATCCTCAGCCACACGGGATATACCGTCGCGGGATAACGCCCCGCGTCGAGCAGGGCTTGCAGGATGGTGACGTTGTTGTCGAATTTGGTGAACCAGAAGGTGAGAGCAATGAGTACGATCCAAAGGCTATAGATGACGATTGCGCCTGAGATGGCGAGCAGGATAAAGGTCAGGATTTGAAGCGGAGTGGTTGCCCCGCTCGTCTCGTTCAAATCCAATGGAACGAGCGGGGTTGAGTCGCCTGTCATATTGATGCCCACCATGATCAGGATCATCGCGAGCGCCAGGTCCCAAATCCGCCAGACGATGATGCGTGAGAACGTGACGAGGAACATGCTGTTGGCAGGTAAGAGGATGGTATAGTCCATCGAACCGTCGCGAATGCTCTGGTTGAATTTTTCTGTGTTGGGCCAAATGAGAGCGATCATCAATGTGTTGACAAGGCGGAACACGCCGAGTAATGCAATCAATTCGCCGAAGCCCCAGCCGCCGAGGGACGTGGTGTTGCTGAAAATGATGTTCAAACTGAGCAGTTCCCAACCGAGCCACATCAAGTTGAGCAGGATGCTGACAACTGTATCGGCTCGATATGCCAGTGACATTTGAACGTTAACCTTGAAGAAGGCGGAGAGTAATTTTAGGGTATGCATGATTACGCTCCCACGGCCGAGAAGCGTTTGACGCCATTACGCCAGACCCAATTAAAAAATATCATGGAAAGGACAAGCCAAGCGCCTGCCATACCATATCCTTGAACGATCTGCTCGGTCGAGAGTTTTCCCAGAATAGCCTGGATCGGGAAATACATGAGCAGTTGGAATGGAAGATATTGGGCAATTTCTTGAATGATTTTTGGCATGAGAGAGAGCGGAACGAACTGACCTGAGAACAACAGGATCAGCGCGAAATAGAACTCATGGATCGAATGTGAGCGCGTCGTCCAAAATGCGAGGGAGGTAATGGCGGCTGAAATCAGATAATTGATGAAGAACCCTAATATCATGGCAGGGATGGAAATTAATACGCCGTTCAATGTCACACTGCTGAAATCAGGCTTGAACACAAAAAACAGGATGATCCAGATGGGGATTAGTCCCATGATCGTCAGGGCTTTGAACGCGATGTTGTTTACAAGCGCGTTGGTCAGCATCGGGTGGATGGGTCGGATCAATTCGCCTGAAAGCGTTCCGTCCTGTATCTTATATCCCGTCGAGAAGATGACAATGTTACTAGTGATCTGGTCAGCGATTAGCAGGACCATGTAATATGTTACGAAATCGTTGGCGGTGAATCCGTTCACGTCGCCTTTGCTGTTGGCAATGCTCGTCCACACTGCGAGATAAATGATGGGGGAGACCAGCCAGTAGAGCAAATACATGAGCAGGTTGGCGCGGTATTGCCATTGTTCCGCCCAATTCACCTGCCAGAGTCGTTTGAAAATCAAAAACATATTATCACCTCTATTCGCGTTGAGCGGAGCGCAGCGCAGTCGAAACGCTGGTGTTTCATACAACCTGCCCTTCGTCTGCGTTCCTCGCTAGGCTCGTCACTCCGCTCAGGGCGAATGCTACTCATTAAACGCGCGCTCGATAATATCTTCGATAGGAGGATCGGCGATGGTGATATCGTGGATGGGCAGATCAGCCAGAAGTTTGGATGTGACGCTGGTGACATCCTCTGCTTTGACCTGGATGTAATGCTTCTCAGCATCTTCCTCGTTTTGAACGGGTGTGCCATATTGTGCCAGATCGTGCGAATTGGACTCCGCCAGCAACACGCCGATCAGTTTGAACGGCGCGATCTTGTGTGAGAGGTCACTGATGCCGCCGTCATATTTCAAATTGCCATGATGGATGATGATAATGCGCTCGCACAGCGCGGTGACATCCGCCATGTAATGACTGGTGAGCAGAATCGTCGCGCCTGTGCGTTTGTTATATTCGCGCAAAAACTCGCGGATGCGCGCCTGGCCCGTGATATCGAGTCCGATGGTGGGTTCGTCGAGGAACAAAACTTTGGGACGATGAAGCAAACCAACCGCGATCTCACACTTCATGCGTTCGCCGAGTGAGAGATTACGTACAGGCTTTTTCATCAGCGGTTCGAGTTCGAGCATTTCATCCAACTCTTTGTAGGTCTCTTTGTATTCGTCATCGGGAAGGCGATAGATGGCTTGATTGAGCAGGAACGAATCCGCCGCAGGGATGTCCCATGCAAGACGGTTGCGCTGTCCCATGACGAGGGTCATAGAACGCAGGTAATCATTTTTCAATTCCCAGGGCGTAAAGCCGAGCACGTTTGCATTTCCGCCTGTGGGATGAAGCAAGCCCGAAAGCATTTTGAGCGTAGTCGTTTTGCCTGCGCCGTTCGGACCGAGAAAGCCGACAATCTCACCCTGCGCGATCTTGAAGTTGACCTGTTGCACGGCCTTCACGTCCTTGTATTTGCGTTTGAAGAAACTTTGCACCGCCGCGCCGAACCCACCTTCGCGTTCGGGCACCTGGTAGGTCTTGCTCAGGTTTTCAACATGGATTGTTTCTGGTAACATGAATTTTCACTCCTGTGAGGAGAGGCGATTCTATCATTTTTAGAACAAAGGTGCTAGTGTCGATTTATCAATTCATCTTACGCAGGCAAAACATTTGCCACAGAGTTCCCAGAGAAAACAGGAGAAAAAAACTCAGAGGACTCTGTGGCTAAGTGCGTAAGGTGAGTTATCAATTCTCAGGAACATTTTTTTATAACCAGCGTCAAGAAAGCATAACAAATACCTGGAGAAATGATGAAAAAGATACTATTCCCTCTAATTGCCGTTTTCATATTAGCCGCATGCGCTAGTGGCGGCGCATCCGCATCCATCACTGGAACATGGAAATTGATCGCTTATGGGCCCGCATCCAATCCCGCGCCTGCCGCGGCAGATGTGGATACTTCCATTGAATTTGGCTCGGACGGAAAACTCAGCGGCAATGTAGGTTGCAATGGCTTCGGCGGCGATTTCAAAGTGGATGGAGATACGATCACATTTAGTCCCATCATGTCAACCTTGATGTTTTGCGATAGCCCCGCTGGCGATCAGGAAACGACTACGTTCAATGTGTTTACAGAGTCCGCCACGTTTGTAATGGATGGCGACACACTGACGATTACATCCGCTGATGGCGGTTCAGTAATTGTGCTTGCTCGAAAATAATCAAGCGCGTCAATTTTGAAAGAGCCAGAGATGTAATATCCCTGGCTCTTTTGGTTTAAAAGGCTGACACGCGATACCAGATATCCACATTCACATAAATTGTCTTGCTGTGTTGGATGTCCATGCCCAGGCTGGGTTCTTTGGCAACTGCGCCAGGCGACCTCATTGCCGTGGCTTGCATTGCGAAGGGAACAGGTCTTTCTTCGTCATGCGCATTTTCGATAAAATCATACACGCCAAGCAATTTGACTCCTAATGAGGTTGCAACTTTTTCAGCTTTTACCTTGGCCTTGGCTATTGCGGTTTCCAGTCCGTTCTTGCGGGCCGATTCTTCAGGATACTTCCAGTCAATTCGTTCAAGCGCCGCGTTCTTTTGAGATGCGATGATATCCAGCAAGTCGGCGAGTTCATCCAACTTCTCGCATCGGATTCGCAGACGATAGGTTGCGCTCGATGATTTGAGAAATGTGCTGCTGGATGTTTCGATGTGGACTCCCTGCAAATGCACCGCTTCAGGACTCAGCCCAAAGCTGGTGAGCGCTTCGACGAGTTGATTCACCTCTTTGGCTTTCTTCATCGCCTCGTTGCCGCTGACCACAGATGAGCCTTTGACGGTCACGAATAAATCTGCATGTGACGCGGAAATCTCCTCGCGGTGCGATGCAGATATTTTGATGGTGTCGGGTTTAGATTCCATGATTTACCTTTCATTCAACTCTGGAGGCGGGCTGTTGCCGCACGTATCTCAGAAGCGGGTCAAGGCGCTGGAGTAGGAAAGATAATCGTGGGAGCGTTCTCAGATCCTTCCTGCGCTTCGAAATAGGTATACATATCAGGCGTCAAACCCAGCATGCCCGCAAAGAAACTACCGGGAAAAGAGCGTACACGCGTACGAAAAGTTCGGACTGCATCGTTATAGTCGCGCCGTGAAACGTTGATTCGATTCTCGGTGCCTTCTATCGTAACCGTGAAATCACTATACAACTGTGCGCTGACGATTTCGGGGTTGTCCGCTACGTAGACTGTGAAGTTCCGTACCGCGGCATCGAAAGCGGCAATCTGGCTGGCGACTACTTCTGCATCCGCGCCAGTGGGCGCCGCGCTTAAATTTAGTGTGGTCCGCAATCCTTCGGCTTGTTTCCTCAATTCTTTGAAGACCGCCAATTCCTGCGCGGCGCCTGCCACAACTGCGGGCAGTTGCGTGGCATACAAGTCTGCGCGTCTTTGGTAATTGCTTTGGAGATTGCTCCACTGCGTTTGCACATTTTCATCCAGCGCAATCAAACTGTTGTAGGAGAGAATAAGCCAGCCTCCCACGCAAAGCGCAATAAAAGCGAGAACTCCCAAAACGATAAGACTGTTTTTCATGATTATGTTCTCCTGGAACTAAAATTCTGTGGAACTGCCACCGCCACCTGAGTCACCGCCGCCAAAACTGCCGCCGCCAGAATCACCACTACCAAAACTGCCCCCGCCTGAACCCCATCCTCCCCCACCACCAGAACTCCAATTCCCTCCGCTAGTACCGGTGAAAAATTTCGTGGGATAGAAAATCACCAGGATGAAAAACCATAAAAACAGAAATGGAAAGATAAAGATGCTGTAATCTCGAACAGGGGGCGACAATATCGAAATATTTTGTCGGCTGATGTAGAGTATTGCCAGGATGGGAATCAATGAAATGATTTCGGCTAAGGTAAGTTGATATATCCACGGGAATCTAACTCCCCATACTTCATTCTCGTATACTTTAGGATTTACCCAAAACCCCAATGCTTGCTGGTTTTTTGAGGGGTAAACTGCTATATCTAACGGTGAAGTATGTATTTTGTGTAAGTCCTGTCGTATTTTCTTTTTCCCCTTTTTCTCGTTGGCTGTAAGGTTATTGTCTGATTTCCAGATGCTGGCATATAGGGTCGAAAGCGCCAGGCCGGGAATTGATCCCAGAATGCCAATAATGAGGTAGGCAAGATTTGTATTAATTGGGAGTGATCGGGAAGTCGATTGCGTAGATTGAGCAAGCTGGGTTGACTGTGAAACCTGCCCGTCCTGCCGAAGGAGGCTGTCATATCTTTTGACCATTGAAACCAATCCATTACCGGGTTGATCTGCCTGAAAGGCGGGGACGAAGAGTTCTTTGGCAATGCGCGCGGTGAGCACATCGGGCAATGTTCCCTCCAGACCGTAACCTGTCTCCTGCTCCACACTTCGGCGCGACTGATCACCCTCATACCAACAAACCATAATCAACAAGCCGTCATTGTCGTCACTATGACCTATGCCCCAGGTGCGGAACAATTCGTTACGGAACTTCTGCTTGTCTCCTCCGCAATCATCGAGGGTGACAACTGCAATTTGAGCAATTCCCTCTTCGTCAAGTTTTTTATTGATGGAATTGATTTCTGTTTCCTGTGAGGGGGTCAGCCAACTAAGCGTATCAAGCACCACATTTCCACCGTTAGGCGCAGGCGGTATAGGCGGTTCGTCTCCCTGTGCAAGTGCGCGTATTGGTTCCAGACATAGAACAAGCAGGACGCAAATGACAAGTTTATACCTAACCATTTCAGCCTCCTCTGCCTCACATGGAAATATTATAAACCGTATGAAGTTAATGTTCAATCACCCATTGTATGTACGCTTGCGTTTTCTGAGGGTTGCATGCGTTTGGCAAATGAAGTTGCTACGTAACCAGACAGCAAGCTGTCCGACTCCAGAGTTCGCTATGTCACAGTCAATCGTTGCTTTGGATACTTCTCGTATCGTTTCTCTTCCATCACGCGCTTGATTCTATCAAACCCTTTCCAAATGTCAGTGAATGAAATGTATAACGGAGCGAAGCCAAGCCGAATATTATCAGGATCGCGGAAATCGGGGATGACGTTCATTTCCTCGATAAGGGCGCGATTGATGCGGTAGCCGTCTGCGTGGCGGATGCTGATGTGCGAGCCGCGTTTGGCGGAGTCACGCGGGGAGCCGAGAGAAAAGTCAAATGGCGCAAGCAGGTGATCGGTCAGATATGAGGCGTAGTCCGTCATCAGAATGGATTTGGCGCGTAGTGAATCAATTCCTGCATCGAGCATCGGAGTCAATGCTTCTTCCATTGCGAGCATCGAAAGCATGGGAGCCGTGCCAACCAGAAAACGTTGAATGCCTGGCGCGGGTGTGTAATCGAGGTCGAACGCGAAGGGATTGCTTTGTCCCCACCAGCCCCAAATGGGTGACGATACTTTTTCTTGCAAGGTTTTATTCACATAAAGGAATGCGGGCGCGCCTGGTCCGCCGTTGAGATATTTATACGTGCAACCGATGGCGAAATCCACATCGCATTTATCGAGTTCGATTGGCACTGCGCCGACCGAATGACTCAAGTCCCATAACACGAGCGCGCCGTTGCGGTGCGCGAGTTCGGTGATGCTCTGCATGTGGTAAAGATATCCGCTCTTGAATGTGACATGCGAAAGCGTGACAAGCGCGGTATCTTCGTTGATGGCGGATTCGAGCGCGGCGAGATCGGGCGTGATGTCGTCGTCTTGCGCGCCGATGCGGAGGATTTCGTGAATGCTCTCGCCCCTAATCCCTCTCGGAAGGGGAGAGGAGGAAATAATCCCTTGCAGGATGTAAAGATCAGATGGAAAGTTGAACGTATCGGTGATGATGCGTTTTCGAGCTGGGCGCAGCGTTAACGCGGCTGTCGCGAGTTTGTATAAATTAAGCGATGTCTGATCGCTGACGATGACCTGCCCGTTCGCCGCGCCCAATAAAGATGCGATCTTTTCGCCAATGCGCGCGGGTGCTTCCCACCAGCCTCTGTTCCAGCCACGGATGAGGTCTGTGCCCCATTCTTCTTCCACGGCTTTCTTCATTCGTTCGATGACGGCTTTGGGCATACGTCCCAGTGAGTTACCGTCGAGATAGATGAGGTCGGGGTCGTTGATGACGAATTGCTCGCGATAGGATGCGAGAGGGTCTTGTGAGTCGAGTTGTGTTGCGTATGCGAGGGATGGGGAGAAGTTGGTCATAATTTTTAACCACAGATTTCACTGATGATGACTGATTTCTTGTTTTCGTTCTTTAGTAACGGATCGCACGAATTGTCACGGATTTTTTTCTCTTTGATTTATTTGATGACTCTACGGTGTTCTAAAGAGCCAGTGCCAAAGTTTATGAGGGGGGCAAGGCGGAGACCTGTCGCCGCGAGATAGTGCATGGCTTGCGCTTGATGGCTGGCGTTGAATTTTGAGACCGCCTTGATTTCCACGACGAATTTTTTATCGATCACAAGGTCAGCCTCATATTCACCAATAATAATGTCTTTGTAGGTTACTGGCAGTTTTACTTTACGTTCAAATGGAATCCCCCGCAGGGTTAATTCCCGTTCAACTGCAACTTGGTAAACAGCCTCCAAAAATCCGGGTCCAAGAATCCGGTGCACTTCCATCGCCGCGCCTATGACGGCGAAAGTCAATTCCTTCTTAAAGCAACTCAACCATAAGACCTCCAAAAGTTAAACCAATCCGTGCAAATAAGTGAAATACGTGGCTAAGATTTTTTCGCCACCTTACTCATCGCATATTCCGCCAATGCAGTGATCGTCAGCGACGGATTGACTCCAGGGTTGGCGGGCATGACAGAACCATCCACAACGTAAAGCCCCGGGTAATTGAAAACCTGAAAATCCATGTCAATGACACCTTCGTGATCGTTCTTCCCAAATGGGACTCCGCCCATGAGATGCGCGGTCGTGGGGAAGTTGAACAGGCTGTCGGTGAATGCCGCTTGGGGGATGCCGTTTGCTTTTTGCGCCAGCCGGCGCGTGACATAATTTCCAATGGGAATTTGTTTGGGCGGCGGGTTGTTCGCATCCGGCTTGATGACCAGTCCCTTGCGGAAGAGCGTGAATAAATTTCGTCCGAGCCGAATGTGTGTCAGGTTTTCCTCCACTTGCATGATGAGCAGGATTGTCGTATAGCGCGCCCAGCGCGAGAAGAACTTTGCGTAGAGAAAATCAATGGGATGGCGGATCACTTCCCATAAAGTCTTCAGCGCGCGCAGGACAGCCGAGTTGCCTGCAACGTGCGGCGCGGTCATCACCCTTATAAACGAGGACCCGTCGGGATATCGGACAGGCTCGATACGCGTGATGTCATCCGCTTGAAAGATAGACGAGATGGCAATGCCTTTTGAGTGGTCAATGTGTTTATCGCGGCTGGTCACGCCCATGATGTTTTCGCTGTTCGTGCGGACGTTATCGCCGAGTTTGTGTGAGATGCGATTCAAAGATTTGGTCACGTCGCGGCAATGGAAGAGCAGTCTCATTGTCCCGAGCGCGCCCGCGGAAACAATCACATTTTGGGCGCGGATTGCCTGCGTCCTTCCAAATAGGTTTGTGGTGGATTTGAAAATAATTTCATATCTTGTGTTATCTTCTAACGTCAAAGGCTTGATGTCACATACGGTCACTTCCGGGATGACCTGAGCGCCGTTCTTTTCCGCAAAATAAAGATAATTTTTTGTAAGCGTATTTTTCGCATTGAAGCGGCATCCGACCATGCATCCGCCGCAGTGGATACAGCCTGCGCGCTCGGGTCCTTCGCCGCCGAAAAATGGATCAGCCACGACCTGCCCCTCCTTCCCTGATTCGCCGAAGAACACGCCGACATCCGTTGGATGGAATGTATCACCCCTGCCGAGTTCCTGCGCGATCTCCTTCATCTTCTCATCGGCGAACCATAGTTTGGGATTACGCGTCACACCGAGCATACGCCGCGCAGTTTGATAATGAGGCTTGAGCAGAGTCTTCCAATCTGCGAGATGATGCCACGCGGGGGATTGGAACAAACGATCATCTGGCTCCATCAATACGTTGCCATACGTGAGACTACCCCCGCCGACGCCGCTTCCATGCAAGGCGAGTTGACCGTTGAGGAAGGTCATTTGAAAAATGCCGAAGCATCGCAAGGCAGGCAGCCATAGAAATTTAGGCAGATTCCAGTTGGTCTTTGGAAAATCCTTGTCTTCGAAGCGCTTGCCGCGTTCAAGGACAAGCACGGAATATCCCTTTTCCGTGAGTCGCATGGCGGATACACTTCCCCCGAAGCCGCTTCCGATAATTAGGTAATTATATACTTGTTGTGTCATATCAAGATCTCATTTTTATTATGTCACCCTGAGCGACAGCGAAGGGTCTCTGTTTCATACAAACCACCCTTTACTTAGATCATTCCATTTAGGATTCATTGATTCAATCAGAGCGATTTTCTTGGCTCTGAGCCAACCTTTTATTTGTTTCTCGCGCTCCAACGCTACATGCACGCTTGATGTAGATTCGTAATAAACAAGAATCTTGATGTTGTATTTGCTTGTAAACCCCGGGATAAGCTTGTTTTTGTGTTCATGCACTCGACGCATTAAATTGTTCGTTACACCTGTGTAAAGGGTGCGCGATTTGTTTGTCATGATGTACACATAATATTCTTTGCTCATGATATTGGAGATGCTTCGCTGTCGCTCAGCATGACATGATGGTTATTTTACCTGAACGGACACACATCCGCTGGCACATAGGTATGACTCTGCCAGCCGTGATAATCACTCCCCAATGGAATCAAAATATCGGGATGCTCCGCCGCGTATTGGATCGCCGCGGCACAGCCATCGTACATTTTGTGAGTGGACTGGTATGCCTCCCAAAACGCGGTTGCTATTTCTACATAGGGACGACCATATGAGTCACTACCGAATTTTTGTTGCAAGGTGTTGTAGATTGTGCCTGCATCTGATTCATTTCCTTGCACGAGGTGGAGGAGCATGATGCGATAGTAGGCATACGCGGCGAGGCGCGGGTATTCGGCAAGGTCGGGAGTTCCTGGGGCCGGGATTCCCAAAGCACTGTATCCCTCATTGCCTAATTTAATTATGGTATCAATCTGTCGTTGCGAAGACCACCACTCCAAATTTTCATTGAAAATGACTTCTTGATATGATTTTGTGGCATCAACAAAATTTCCAGATAACGTTTCTCTATCTCCGTCTTGAATACCTTGAAAACGAAACTGGGGGGTTTCATACTTTACTGTTTTTAAAGAAAAAACTTTTCCATTCCATGCTAATATTTCTGTTTCTAGGCGCCACGGAGGATTAATTATGTAAGCGCCTAAGGCGGGAATTCCACCAGTCATTAAGATTTCGAAGATTCCATCCTTGTTCAAATCTTTTATTTCAACCTTTACCAATCCATCCATACCCACGCCGTATTGCGGACTAGTGTTCATAACTTGAAAATCGTTCCCGTTCCACTCCAGGATGTTTATTGAATAACAACCATTTCCGCTACACCCGCGATGTTTCAATATGATTTCAGGAATACCATCAGAATCTAAATCTTTCACAGCAACAATTTCGGTGTCCCAGCCAAAATAATTGATCTCAGGAGAATATAAGATGTAATGTGCATCCGAACAAATGTAGATGTTTAAGCGGTCAATTGTCTCAGTATCAATAAATAGTAAATCTGGTATTTGATCTCCCGTGACATCTTGTGAAGTCAACCTAAGTTTGAAGCCCCATTGGTTTCTTATATTTGATAAAGTTTTAAAGGATGTTCCAGTATTAAGAATATTTAGAAGCTCTTGAGAGTTATATATATGGCTTATCTTTGTGTCATTTTTAATTTCAGGTAATGGGAACGATTTTTCTTTCGGGCACTCCGCCTTCGGCCCGGGTGTGACAGTGACAATTGTCGAAACGTCAAATGTCGGTGTGAAGGTAGGGATGGTGGGCAGGGGTGTGATGGACGCGGTCGGTGTTTCTGTGGGAAGCCATGTCTGCGTAGCGGTTGGGATTGGGGATGGAGTTGTGGTTGCATTGTCAATAACGGGCGCAGCTTGAGTCGCAGGCGCGCAGGCTGAAATAAGAATCAAAATTGGGATTAAAACCGAATGGCTTCGAGGCATCTTTCCCGCCCGCATGAAAGTGTTCATGCCTTAATTATACAACCACCAAAATTTGCTAAGGGCTGAAAGCTGATCGCTGAATGCTACTTCTCCCTCCTCCCCTTCGTCACAATCCGTATCGGCGTTCCTAAAAATCCATACTCTTCACGGATTTGATTCTCCAGATAACGTAAATACGTAAAGTGCATCAACTTCGGTTCATTGACATAGATCATAAACGTCGGCGGGTCACTGCGGACTTGTGTGCCATAATACATTTTCAACTGTCGTCCGGCATGTGTGGGATGCGGATGTGCGTCCTGCGCTTTGTGGATGACTGCATTAATCTTGGATGTTGTCAAGCGCGCCAGCCTTTCCTCTTGCACGCGCAATGCCATCGGCATCACCTGATCCACGCGTTGACCTGTTTTAGCGGAGATGAACAACAACGGGACATAATCCATGAAGTTCAAATCAGAGCGGATCTTTTTTGTGAACTCTTCCATCGAGTAGGAGTCTTTTTCAACCGCGTCCCATTTGTTGACGATCACAACACATGATTTCCATTCATCGAGAATAAAACCTGCAATGTGCGCATCCTGCGCAGTGATGCCAGTGGTCGCGTCGATCATTAGCAGCGCCACATCCGCGCGCTCAATGGCTTTGAATGAACGCAGAACGCTGTATTGCTCCACGCCATGTTCGATCTTGCCGCGCTTGCGGATTCCTGCCGTGTCTATCAAGGTGACCTGCAAACCATCCACTTCGATCTTTGTGTCGGTCGCGTCGCGCGTCGTACCAGGGATTGGACTCACAATCGCGCGTTCTTCACCGAGCAATTTGTTCAACAGGCTGGACTTGCCCGCATTCGGTTTGCCCACCAATGCGATCTTGACGCTGTCATCTTCCTCCTCCGCTTCCTGCTCGGGGAAAGCGGCCACCAGCGTGTCGAGCAGGTCGCCAGTCCCAGTGCCATGCACCGCGGAAACGGGAATCGGGTCACCCAGCCCCAACTCGTAGAATTGAGGCACCGCGTCTCTCCGCGCCTGTGATTCCGTTTTATTCACAACGACAAAAATCGGGGGCCAGAATCTGCCATCTGGCAATTTCTTTTGCGAGCGACGCAGGATGTCTGCCACTTCCAAATCTGGGGATGTGACGCCTGCTTCGCCATCATTGACGAAGAGAACTGCATCCGCTTCATTGATCGCGACCTGAGCCTGTGTGCGGATATCCTCAATAAAATCCGCCGAGCCAATCGAAAGCGGAGTCTTGCCTCCGTGCGTTGGATCGATCCCGCCTGTATCCACGATGTGGAACGCGCGGCTATTCCACTCGACTTCGCCGAACAGACGATCACGCGTTGTGCCAGGCGTTTCGTCCACAATGGCAAGACGCTCGCCGACGAGACGATTGAATAGTGTGCTTTTTCCAACGTTGGGCCTGCCAACGAGCGCGACAATGGGTTTGGGCATTTTAGATTTACGACTTTCGATTTACGATTTTGGATTAGGTTCGCGCTCCCAAAGAGCATCGGGACAATGTGAGCGGAGTAAGGACAGTCCTTCCGTCCGAATGCAGACGAAGCGAGGGTTGCACGGTAAGGTTAAGTTTATAGGTTATTCGCGCTTCGTCTTCGTTCACTGCTTCGCAATTCACTCCGCTCAGCGCGATGGGGTTATGGCTTTGGCGTGGGCGTGTCGGGAATGAATAAGATCACTTCCACAGTGCCCGGTAGTATTGATTCTACCAGCACGTTTGAAACAAATAACTCCACTTTGGGCGCCAGTTGATGCGTGCCGATTTCGAGGCCGCTTACATCCACATTTACAACGACATCCTGCGGAGTAAGCGCGTCCAGCACGGGCAGGGGACCAGAGACGATCACATCCACAGTTTGCGGTGAGATTTGCGCGGCGAATCCATCGGGCAGACCGGTGACGTTGATTGGCTGGTTCAGAAGCGTGAGGCTGGTTTGAATGGGCGAAATGCCCACCTGCACCTGCACTGTTTTCGTACCGACGATGGTGATGTTTTCGGGGAGCGCCAAAGCGAGCCGCGTTGAAATGTTTTCTTTGGCATCCTGCAAATCGAGCGGTTGCGTTTCAACCACACCGGGCAGCTCATTCACCAGTTCCGGGTTGGAGGCAAAGACTGTAATGACGGGAGGAAAGACCGAAATATTTTCAAGGCGATAACCAGCCGCCACCTGCCCGCTCACGACGACCTTCACAGCCACATCGCGGAATCCGCCCTGCTGGATGATGGGGATCGTGACGCGCGCCGATTCTGGATTAATCGTGAGTCCGTCCAAAAGCGCGTCATTCGCGTCCGTGATCTGGATATCGATGGCCTGATCGATGGATTCCCTCGCGCCATCCAGATTGAGGGGGACGCGCGCCCGCGCCGCCTGCTTGACAATGGTCTCGGGACCTGAGATGGCGATCTGGGTCGGATCGAGCGCCGCGTCGCCAGATTGATAGCCAATGGCGGGCTGTCCGCTCAGTTCAAGTTCAACGGGTAACGTTTGGGTGGCGAGCTGTTCGAGGGTAAAGGTAACAGTTTCGGGCGTCGCGAGGACAATTTGCACAGGGCGGGCGCCAATCCGAATTTGAACAGCCTCCGTATGTTCACCCGCGCTGAGTCCCGTTATATCCAATACGCTGTGGACGGAATTTTCCTGCGCGGTCAATTGTTCCCAAACCGAACGCGGCGCGCGCAGTGTCACTTCGATGGTGGACGGGATAGGGCTTGTCAGCACGAGGGAAGGGTCCTGCCCGATGACCTCAAGCGGAACGGGGTTTGGATAAGCGCGTACTTCATCAGGGTCGGCGCCTGTGACGGCTGATAACCAGACCGAAACTCCGAGAATGAAGGCGAGCAGGAAAGTGCGGATGTTGGAGGCGAACCAGCGCATGTTTATTGTAGCGCAACGCCTGGCGTTGCGTTACTCATCCTTTCGTTGGAATAGATAAGGGAAGAAACGTTGAAGCCATATCCGTTGCGGCGTAGTGGAATCGGGACGGAAGAACGCGACCAGTATGTTTTCAAGCCGTTCAGGGTCAATGCGTCGGATCATGCGGCCCGCGTGTGAGATGGAAAGGGAGCCACTCTGTTCGGAGATGACGACTGATACCGCGTCGCTGACCTCGGAGATGCCGAGCGCGGCGCGATGACGGAGTCCCATTTGTCGTTCGGGCGTGCGGTTGAGAATGCCGCTTGCAGATAACGGCATGACACATGCCGCGGCGACAACATGTCCGTCCGCGACGATCACCGCGCCGTCATGCAATGGCGTGTCGGGGTAGAAGATCTGTAAGAGCAGTTCCGGCGTTACGTCTGCACCCAATCTCACGCCGGTTTCGACATATTGATCAAGGCTGTCCAGTCTTTGGATCACGATCAACGCGCCGTGCTGGCGCGCCGAGAGCCGCGCCGCGGCTTCGACAACCGCTCTGATCACCTGCCGCATATGCGCGTACGGAGTCGGGCTGGCAACGGGCCTGAAGGTGCCTGCGCGTCCCAGTCGTTCGAGCGCACGGCGGATCTCTGGCGCAAAGATAACCGGGATCGCCAGGAGCAGGGCTGGTAATGCGCTTTTGATCAGCCACGAGAACGCGGGGAGTTCCACAAGCGTGGTGAGCAATACCAGCGCGACGACCAGGAAGATCACGCCCCTGACCAGGACCATTGCCTGTGTATCACGCAGCGAGGATAAAAGTCCAAAGAAGATAAGCGTTACCAACAGAATGTCGAGAACGCTTAACCAATTGAGGCGCTGGAATATGAAGAAGAGGTTATTGAGGAAATTCGTCATTTATGGAAGTGTAATTGGTAATTAAGGATTGGTAAATGCAGGATGAGTGAACTTCGTCATCCGGCGGGCGGTTGCCGGGTGAAATAATTTCCCTCCCTCTCCAAATTACCATTTACCAATTACTTGGTTTACTTTACCTCTTGCATAAGTGACCCATTGTTTAGCCACAGACTGCGCAAGCGCACAGAGACCCTTGAGAAAAACTTATTTTCTCGGTGATCTCCCCTGGCACCGCCCGCCAGGGCAGGTGTGTGGTGAAAATGACTTTCGCAAGAGGTCTACTAAATTGGTCTGAGAACGCGGTCAGTGCGAAGTTGTTTGAAGAAGAGCGCGGAGCCTTTGGGCATGGATTCGATTGCGGCATCCGTCCACGCCTGCACGCCGAGGGTCTCGGGCGCGCGGCGTTCATAGCCGACCTGTTTCCACACCGCATCAAAGCCGACCAGTTCCATGGGCGGGAAGACCAGCGAGGCTTCGCATTGCAAATCGCCCGAAGCGCGTTCAACTTCCGCCATGATGAGCGGCAGGGCTTTATCTGCGGTGGCTTTGGGATCGAGGTAAAGATCGGTCGTACGCGCGACGAGGTTCTCCACCTGCCAGCCCGCCACGCCGACCAGTTCACTTTCCAGTTGAAGGAGCAGGAAAGCTTTATCGCCAAAGGCTTCCATCACTTCATCCTTGTTCATTGCGCGTTTGCCTTTGCTCAGGCGCGTCACCAGTTCTGCGATCTTCTGCGAATCGCGCGGCTTCCCGCGTTGGAGGGAGAACGATCCCGCCCCAGGTTTGGAGATGACCAATGTAGTTGGACCAGCCTCCTGTGTGGGGGATATGCTTTTCCAGGCTTCGTTGATCTGTTTCCACAGGTCGTCGTATGATCCGTTGTTGTGGATGATCTTTTTTGCGGCGGCAAGTTTTTCCTTTTGCGAGGATTGCGAATGTACGCGTTGCAACGCCTCATCCCGACTCATTTCGCGTTTGCGGACAAGCCGTTCGACCTGCACTTCCTGCGGCGCGTCCGTCACCCAGATGCCATCGCAGCGATTCCGCAAATCCGACTCGAGCAGTTTGATCGCTTCGATCACAATGACCGATTGCCCTGCGCGTTTGGCGAGCATATCCACCGCCTGGCTAACGTATGGATGGACAATATCTTCGAGCTGGGCGAGGGCTTGTCCGTCTCCAAATACAAGCCGCCCAAGTTTATTGCGGTCAATCTGTCCGTCTTTATCGAGCAGCCATGTGCCGAACTTATCCAGGACGGGCTGATAGCCGGGCGCGCCTTTTGCAATGACGCGGTGCGAAAGCGCGTCCGCATCAATCGTGTACGCGCCGAGGTGTTCCAACATGCGGCGTACAACGCTTTTGCCGGTGGCGATATTACCGGTCAGACCGATCACGTATTTTCCGGGCAGGTTGCTCACGGGGACTCCATCAATCTGGGGGTTTGGTGCTATTCTAATATCTTTTACGAAAATCTCCAATAGGGTTTCAAAAATTGAGTTCAAGCGCTCCCGCTTACGACGGGAAAAGGCCAACTGCCAGGGACGCAAGCCGCTCACTATCCGAGAGATTTAGTGATGCGAGCGGGAGAAAAGCCACGAGGGAAAACCCAGGAAATCAAGGTCCTTTTCCCCTTTGCGAACCTGGTAATCGCGCAAAAACAACTTCCGTACTCAACAACAGATCTCAAGATGTTACGCCCCGTCCGGCAGGTTTACGTTACAAACGGGATTGCATCAAGTTTTGGACATGAATTCCAATTTTATCCCCTCTTCAAACCCCAGCGGACTGAACCCAAAATCCTTGTGCGCCTCTGCGTAGGAAAAATCCTTGTTCTCGTTCAGGCGCAACACCTGCTCGGCTTTGATCGGAAACGGGATGCGAATCCGCTCGAAGAATCTCAGCATGCTTGCCATCGATTCGGATGGCACACGGATTTTCCACACGCGCTTGTTCATCTCGCGGGCAATCGTATCAATGAGTTGATTGTACGTGAGCGGATGTTTCCCCGCGATATTGTAACTCCGGCCGATTGTTTTATCTGAACCCAGACAACTCACGACAGCCTGCGCCACATCGTCCACGTAGATGGGCTGTTGCAGGTAGGCGCCATTGCCGAAGACAGGGACAATCGGAGAATAACGCATGAAACGAATCAGCCGCCACATGTTGCGGTCGCGGTCGTTTCCATAGATCATGGTGGGACGAAGGATGGTGTATTTCAAATTGCTGGTTTCAATCGCAAGTTCCGCGGCAACGCGGACCTTCCTGCTGTTCACATTCAATTGTGTGAAGATTGCTGTTGTGCTGATGAATATCGCGCGCTTGATCCCTGCGTTCGTCGCGGCGCTGATGATCGAGTCCGCGTGACTGAATCCAAGTGAGGCGATGTTGACGAGAGCATCCGTCTCCTGCATCGAAGAGGTTAATGCTTGAGTATCGGACAAGTCGCCTAACACCCAATCAAACTGAGGGTGAGGAAGAAGCGAGCGGTCGCTGGTGTGGCGATAGAGACAGCGTACTTCATATCCACTTTTCAATAACATGGGAACAACGCGCGAGCCAGTGAATCCCGTCGCGCCCGTGACAAAGACTTTCATGCCTTCACCAGCCTCTCGAGCAATGCCAGCGTTTCATTGAGTTTGTCGCGGCGATCAAGGTGCTTGACTAAATAGGCGCGCGCATTTAATCCCAATTGTTGAACGCGCTGTAAGTCTTTGGAAAGTTCAAGAATTGTGTTCGCGAGCAGGTCATTATCGCCAGGTTTGACGAACACTCCCCCGTTCGATGACTCGATCAAATCACGCGAGACGCCATCAATCACAAGAACAGTCGCGCGACCTGCCGCCATATAGTCGAAAACCTTGTTCGGATACGTGGTGCGGAACATGGGAATATCCTGCAGGATGGCAAGGCACACATCGGACGACGCGAGTACAGACGGCATATCTTTTTTGGCGCGCACGCCTGCAAAGAACACGTTCGCCAACTTCATACGCTCCGCTTCGCGTTGAAGCCGGGCGCGTTCCTTTCCATCGCCGAATAACACAAAATGAATGTGCGTCTCCCGGTCCAATCTTTTTGCCGCGCGCAGAACGGTGTCAATATCGTTGGCTTGACCCAGCGCGCCCGCGTACAGCACAACGAATTTATTTTCCAATCCCAACTCTCTACGAAGCGACGAACCATCCACATTTGGGCTGAACATATCAACATCCGTTCCATACGCGATGAAGGAGATTTTATTTTCAGACACACCTTTGCCGATCATATATTCTTTATAGGCGGGCGAGTTCACTAAAATATGAGTTGCGCGGGCATAGAGAAATTTTTCGAGCCAGCGGCCGGACGCGATCAGAACAGGATTTTTAAGCACGCCCATGCTCACGCCGAACTCAGGCCACAGGTCCCGCACTTCCAGTAAAAACGGCTTGCGGCGCGCGAGCGCAACAAACCATGCAGAGACCGCCTGAAAAATCGGCGGCGTCGTGCCCATGATGAGGTCGACGTTTTTCACTTGCAGGGCGGCCCACACCGAACTAAACATAAAACTGAAAAATGAAATGATGCGCCAAAAATAACTGCGATGCAACGCGGGATAAATATATGCTCGCAGAACGCGCACGCCTTCAATGATCTGCTCGGCAAAAAGACCGCGCCGCGCCACTGTCCGCTGACCGGTTTGATAATTCAAATCGCTGGCGACAATGACCAACTCGTGCCCGCGCGCCCGCAGATATTGCGCCATCTCAAAATGACGCGTATGCCCTGGCTCATCGGGCGAGACGAAGGCTTGATTGATCAACAGGATTTTCATGGAGGGGTGATTTTCTCAGCGGGCTGCGCAGTTCAATTCCGCAATTGCCTCGCTCTGCCAATAGAGGCAACGATGATCAACGCGATGGAAATCGGAATGAAGAATCCGATGTTGTCGTTGTCCTTCGTTCCGATGTAATCCACCGCATAGATGTTGTTCATTGGTCCGATATGCCACATGGCGGCGTAGAGCACTTCGAAGAGTTTGTGGTCATGATGAACTTCATTTGCTAAGGGAGGATTTGAGTCCGCGCCACTCCCAGCGCGGCACCGACGATGCCGGCATCGTTTAACAGTTGCGCGGGGACTACATGTGTTTCAATATTAAGTAAAGGTAAAAAATTTTCGGATTCTTTGCTAATGCCGCCGCCAATAATGAACAGGTTGGGCCAGAAAAGTTTTTCCATTCTCTCCAAATATTTGTTCAGCCGTTTTGCGTATTTCTTCCATGAAAGATCGTCTCGTTTCCGAGCTGCATCGGACGTGCGAAATTCTGCATCTTCACCGTCCATTTCCACGTGACCGAACTCAGTGTTGGGGAGCAGTTGTCCGCGGTGGAAGATGGCGGAGCCGATGCCTGTTCCAAGCGTGAGCAGGATAACCGTCCCGGGTTGCCCGCGCCCTGCACCGAAAGCCATTTCCGCCAGTCCTGCGGCATCCGCATCGTTGATCATGGTACAGTCACAACCGGTGATTTTGGAAAAGAGAGCATCGGCGTTCGTGCCAACCCATTTCTCTGAGACATTGGCTGCCATCAGAGCGACCCCGCCTTTGATCGGCGCGGGGAAGCCAATGCCGATCGGACCCTTCCAGCCAAAAGATTTCGCGATCTGGTTGACTACTTCTGCCACAGGTTCAGGCTCGCCTTTTTTGGGCGTCTTGATGCGGAGTCGTTCTGCAAGAAGCTGGCCCGTTTCTGTGTCTACCGGCGCGCCTTTGATACCCGATCCGCCTACGTCAATGCCGAGAACTTGCATGGGAACCTCCTGGATATTCTTGAAATTTACCATCGTTTACTTTTGGTTTGAGAGCTGCCGAATTCTTTGTTGTTGCCTGGTAATGATGATAACAAGCATTATAGTCAGTATTGGCCAGATAATGACAAAGACCCAAACGTTGATCTCTTTGTAAGTGATTCCAAACATGCCTGCCCAATAGACCAATACATTTACACACCAATCGAAGATTTGATCCATCATTTTCTGTCTCCATTTTTGCGATAAGGTTTCCGCTTATGGATCAGATTTTAAAACGAATGGACTTTCAAAGTCTCGCCTGGACTCTCAGGTTTGGACTTATCCTCCCTCCCGCGTAGATCACTCGCCTCGACCATTCTTTTTCAATCCAATGCGTGACAAAGATCAAGCGCGCATCACGCGGACTGTCACCGGCTCGCTGATGCCCTTTAGTTCCAGGCGGCGCGTCTCCAATCCATCACCAGCGATACCTGCTTTGGCGAGGGCTTGCTCGCTGACAATAATCTCCCCCGCCGCCGCTTTGGAGGCAAGGCGCGCGGCGGTGTTCACTTCATCGCCAATCGCTGAAATATTTACCAATCCCTCCGCAGAACCCATCGCGCCAAAAAAAGCCACCCCGGCATGGACTCCGATTCCCACGGGAATCTTTTGCTGCGCCATGACCTTTTGAATTTTTTGCGCCGCACGGATTGTTCTGGCAGTGTAATCAGGTCCGGCAAAGCCTGCGCCCCAGAATGCCGCGACGGCATCGCCTGCGAGTTTTTCAACCAGACCATCTTCCTCTGCAATTGCCTTTGTGGACCCGACATAAAACCGATTGATCAGCTTTTGAAACTCCATGGGAGTCATTTGTTCAGAAAGCGCCGTGGAGCCGCGCACATCCACAAACAACATGGACATTTCCACTTCCGCGCCGCCGGGGAACCTTTTGGCAAAATCCTCACACACGTTGCAAAAGTGCGGGTTTAGGCTGGATTGTTTTCTACCGTACAGCGCGCCGACCGCCATTCCCCCGATTCCGTGAAACGGCGCATGACAAAGCTTACAACGCGGGTCATGCGGCAGGATGCGAAAGAAGCCCTGAAGGCGCCTTTCGACCGCGAACGCGTCGGTCATGAACCAATCGCGCCACAGCTGTTCAACGTTATCTTTATTCACAACCATCTGTCACATCCTTTAATTGCCATTAAATCACAGATATGTGAAGGATACCACGCGGGAATGTCTTTTGCTCACGAATTGATACTTTTGTCTTATTCATCTCAAGGATACTTTTCGCCCAAGCCTTATTTTCGCAATCCAGACAAAACGGTCTTGAATTTGAATTCCAATTGTTGTATATTGTTAGTTGGAAGCAGGGATTTGTTGATGGGATATATGCCTCTTGCGGCAGTGCTGTAACTGCAAATTGTGAAGGACTGATAGTCATGAGCACATCCAATATTCCCAACAGCGGGCAACCTAAAAGACCCAAGTTTCTTTCCCTTTGGCTGGCGTACCCTCTGGCACTCATCGTGTGGGAGGGAATGCCGTGGGCGATTTCGTACCTTTCACCCCACTACGGGTGGTTGACGGGTCATCCTGGTCTCTGGAATTTGCTTGGATTGATCCCCGTCCTGTTCGGGACCGCCGGCCTGATCTGGGGCGTGGCTGTACACTCTGCTCAGTCCCCTCAAGGAATCGAATGGGAGCTGGACAGGAGTTACCTGCTGAGGCGCGGTCTCTACGCGTTCTCGCGCAATCCGATGTATCTTTCGGAACTGGTTCTCCTGTTTGGATGGGTACTCTTCTACGGGAGCATCGCCGTTTTGATTGCGTTCGTAGTCTGGTATGCCTTCTTCAACTTTTACATTGTGCCGCTCGAGGAGCGTACCTTGGAGGCGCATTTTGGCGAGGCTTATCGTGAGTATAAGAATCAAGTCCCGCGCTGGTTGGGAAAGATTCGACGCTAAAGATCTCCAGCCCGATGATTACTTTTGCGTTGGGAGCGGGCAACGCTAAAGTGTGCCCAACCACTACTTATCCTATTCAGACTCGCGAACGCTTCCTCTTCCCATCATCTCCGCGCAACCCCCGCACAGTGACCTCATCCACTTCAAGGACAACATCCATGTAATTCTCCATCAAGGCAAGGATTCGCTCACGCGGACCCTGCCGCCAGTCATCACTGGCGTAATAGGCATCCTCCATTTGTTCACGCTGGGCGAGACCCTCAAAGCGGCGGATCACATAATATGAATTTTCATCATGCAGTGATGGACCGTGCGCCACCACATCAAAGTTCCAGCGTTTGAGCAGGGGCAATGCCTCTTCGATGTAGAGACGATGGAATTCCTGGCGCGTGCCAGGTTTGAGGTTGATGGAACGGATTTCGATAAGGTGATTCATGGAGGGAGCATGCGGCTTCATTCAAATACACGATCAGGTCGATGTCGCCCGAGGAATTCGTCCGTCACCCGCATGAACTCGTCTGAGTGTGTCCAGATCAGCGCGTGATCAGCGCCATCGATAATGACGAGCTGGGAACCATGGATGCCGTCGTGGAGCATCTTCGCGTGGTGGATCGGTACCCCCACATCGTTCGAGCCAGCAATCACGAGTGTCGGACATTTGATTTCGGCCAGGCGGCGTCTGCTGTCGAACGCCATTGTCTCGTTCCACGCGGACAACATCAACTTGCGATCCTGGTCTGCGATGAGGCCAACGGCCCAGTCGGCACGTTCCTTGCTGACCTGTTTCAGGCCCTGTGAGATGACGAACTTCGCGAATCGTTCTATACCAAGAACGCCGATAAGAAGCGGCGCAAGGTGGCCTTCGAGCTTCTCGCGAAAGGTCGCCATGTTAAAGGCGTAGGTACAAGCCAGCACGAGGCGGTCGCAGCGCTTGGGGTGATCGATGACCAGTTGTTGGGCAATGGCACCGCCCTGCGAGTAGCCGAGCACGGCGGTAGAGTCGATGCCCAGATGATCGAGCAGGCGCGCGAGGTCAGTGGCAAGCTGCGCAGCCGTATACGGCGGTGGAAGTCCGCGACTCCGCCCGTGGCCGCGCAGGTCGGGCACGATCACGCGATGTCGGGTTGCGAGATGCCCGATGACCGGCTCGAACATCTCGCCGGTGACCATCAATCCATGCACGAGCAGGAGAGGCGGACCCGATCCGCGCTCGGTGAAGTAGAGGAGCCCTGGGGATGCCACTACAGAACTCATGTCAGTTTCCGCTTCCGTAACATTGTTTGCGATCCTCCATCCAGGATCATCTTATAACCGAATCGATTATATGAGGCCATTGCTTATCCATGGTTGGGAAGTTCTTCAATAGTGACAGACCGTGTGCCACCACATCGAAGTTCCAGTGTTTGAGCAGGGCATATGTCTCTTCAAGGAAGAGTCGTTTTTGTTTTTTACCCATTCATGAACACGCGCCACATAATTCTTGGCGACATCAGACTCGTTGGTGGTGCCATCAAGTTTATCACACGCAGAAATTGCGCATGCACGACCGGATCGCGCTGTGTGGCTTTGTGGACTTTTTCCACATAGGCATTGATCATGTCTGTGAAGGGCGGCTTGGTCCCTTCGGTTTCGGGATATCGAAAATCTTCACCTACGGCTAATTGCCAGGGCATATCCACTACTTTGGCGGCTTGTTTGAAAAAAGATTTCCACAACCCTTGCAGGTTGGGTTGTTGTTTCAGCACGTTGTTGAGCGCCCGCGTCTGCATGGCGGCAGACGTCATTCCCTGCCCGTAAATGGGATTGAAACTTGCCACTGCGTCCCCGATGACGAGGAAACCTTCCGGGAAGCGCTTCAGTTTTTCGTAATGCCGCCGCAGACTGGCGGGATATTTATAGGTGATGATCTCCGTCAGCGGTTCAGCCTTGGAGATGATGTTGAAAATATCCGGCGCGGGCAGGGAGCGGACAAATTCCAACAGACCCGCCTCGTTGGTCGGAGGATGATCGCCGACATATCCGCCGGAGGTCATGATCCAGCGGTCATTTTCGATGGGGAAGAGGAATGTCCCGTGCTTTTCGAATGGCGCAGCCGGGGAGACCATCTCCACGCAAAGTTTATTGACATCTTTCTCGATGCGCCTGTAC
>CAZIYY010000025.1:25251-36952 GCA_964543585.1 uncultured Anaerolinea sp.
CGCGTGGCATAGCCGATGCGCGCTTTCACTTCGGTTTCCTGCGGCCGGGCGTATCCCATGCTTTCCAGCCATTTGGGCGTGGAGGAACCGCGCCCGCTGGTGTCCACGACCAGATCTGCTTCAAGGGTTTCAGCATTGTTCTCTGCCGAACGTTTAGTGATGCGCACACCGATCACCTGTTTTTTGTCCGGGCTGGTGACCAGTTCGTTTACGGCGCACGAATCGATCAAGGTTACGTTGGGTAGATTGAGAACGCGGCGGCGAACGTGGAATTCCAAAAACGGACGGCTCATCGACATGCTGGTGAGTCCGCTTTTGAACTTTAGCCTGTAGTTGCCATATTGGTACCAGTGCAGGACCTCTCCCATATCGCCTGTGAAAGCGCCGCCAGCGGTTAACTCCTCGTCGATGCCGGGAAAATATTCCTTGATGATGATCAGACCCTGTGCCAGCAGTCCGTGCAGATGTCGGGTTTGCGCCTGTCCTTTGCGAGACTCAGGGACAGCGTGAACCGGGTCGCGCTCGAGGATGATCACTTTTTTAAAGTGGTCGCTCAATACCCGCGCGGTGAGCAGACCGGTGAGACTGCCGCCAATGAGGATTGCTTGCTTGTGGTTGGATGCCTGGTTTGCCATAAGTGCTGAGCTCCTGAATTTTGGGCATGGATGATATTTAGACCAACTGCATCTAAATAGATGCAGAATCTCCATTCGAATTTCAAGCCATTAATTTTATCTAAATGGACTCTGCCCCAACCTAAGCGGACTATCCCTTCCCTTGCATTAACTCTTCCTCTGCAACCCCTGCGCAGTAACCTCATCCAGTTCAAGGACGATATCAATGTAATTCTCGATCAAGGCAAGGATTCGCTCACGCGGACCCTGCCGCCACTCGTCACTGGCGTAATAAGCATCCTCCATCTGTTCGCGGTGGGCGAGACTGTCAAAGCGGCGGATCACGGAATACGTATTCTCATCATGCACTGACGGACCGTGCGCCACTACATCGAAGTTCCAGCGTTGGAGCAGCGGAAGCGCTTCTTCGATGTAGAGACGATGGAATTCTTCGCGCGTGCTGGGTTTGAGAGTAAGTGAGCGGATTTCGATAAAGTAGTTCATTGCCACTTGTTTTCACAAATTCTCCCTTATCCATGCAAGGACATCACCCGGTGTTCCAATCTTTATTCCTGCTCTTTCAGCGACTTTTGGGTCATCAATAAAATGTTTTCTATTATGTGTGGCAAGATAATCCACGTTGGCATTCATTGCGGCAAGTAATATGGGAACATCCTCAGGATCTGCGATCAAATACAAGTGATTTTTTATCTCTTGTGAAGTTGGATTTTTGATGATCTTTGGTTGAGCATCTTTGATGGTTTGGCGAAATTCAGGCAATGCATGTGGAACTTTTCTGGCAAGCGATCGTTCTGATTCAGTTATCACGTGCTCGCTGATAAATGTTTCTATTTGACCTGTTTCGGACATCACCAATAACACGCGAGCTGCACCAGTTGATGAGATAACCCCCGCAATGACAGCGCTGCTATCAAGAAACACTTTAATTTTTGACATAGTGTTCCTGATAGTAGCGTTTACGCTCCTCATCTAGCACTTCAAACAATTCTTCCAAAGTGACGTTGGCTTCTTTCACTTTCTTGGCAACCTTGTCTGCGCTTTTCATAACCTTGCTTTCCATTGGGACCAGAAAAAATGAGCCGTCGCCAACATCAATTAGCCTGAGAGATTCACCTTCCTCCAGGTTGTACTTTTTGCGCAGGCTTGCAGGAAGGGTGATCGTTCCTTTACCGCGGATTTGAAGAGTAGTCATGGTTTTCTCCAGAAAATCGGAATTTCCGAATTTCAGGTATTATATCATATCTTCCCTTTTACACCCTACTGTCCTCGCAGCCCTCGCAGGGTGACCTCATCCAACTCAAGGACAATATCCGTGTAATTCTCGATCAAGGCAAGGATTCGCTCACGCGGACCCTGCCGCCAGTCGTCACTGGCGTAATAGGCATCCTCCATTTGTTCGCGCTGCGCGAGACTGTCAAAGCGGCGGATCACGTAATATGAATTCTCATCATGCAGTGACGGACCGTGTGCCACCACATCGAAGTTCCAGCGTTTGAGCAGGGGTAACGCCTTTTCGATATAGAGACGATGGAACTCCTCGCGCGTGCCAGGTTTTAGATTGAGTGAGCGGATTTCGACTAGATACCTCATGGCAAGCCCGATCTTAATACTTGCCAGTTCGTTGTCTAATTTCGACAAGTTGATGGATTAACTCCATTTCCTTTTTATCATCTTCTTTAAAAAATCTTATGAGAACTCCAAAATTTTTTTGTTGGAACAGGAACATCTCAACGAATTCATTATCAGTAATTACGCTATAGCAGTAAACCACAGGAATCTCAAGATCACCCTTTTGAATGGTAATGTTTGCCTTGAAATAAAAATTATCTACGCTGTCCCTTGACCCTCCGCCTGCACTTGTACAAGACATAGCAGGGTATGTAGTGAGGATTGAAGTTGATGTATTCGAGAATTCAATTAGATGACCAAGAATGGAGTTTGCTAAGTCTTTCGCCTTCGATGCACTTGCAACATATAAGAATACTAGTTCATCCACTGCTAATTTTGCTATTTCTAGATTGCTTTGTAAGATTGATAAAAGCTCTGGACTAGGCATAACATCATAAAGCAGCCAAGATTGCATAGCTTCTCTGAGAATTTTCTTTGTACTTCCTGGTAAAGAGGCTCCAATGCTATTGGCTCGAATTTGTAATGATGAGATAAGTCTTGCGTATTCATGAAAATCAAAATTCTTACCATCAAAATATAGATTCGCCCATTGCAACTTGCTAAGGTGTTGAGGAACCATGCAGTCTTCTAATTTAACAGGAATGAGATAAATCGTACCCCCTGGTTTTTCATCTGCAATATCTAAGGCAAATTTGATTTCCTTTTGAACATAACCCTCTTTTGTAATTGAATTATTCGATTAGCAAATAATTACAATTTCGGATTCTTTTACTGCTTTTGATATCTCGTCTTGCCACTTTTGACCTGGTAACAATTTTTCTTCGTCTAGCCATGCGTCTACGCCATCTGCTTTGAGTCGTTTGTATAGAGCTCGCACAGCAGGTTTATCACCTGTGGCATGACAAAGAAAAACTTTCAACGATTTTGCTTCAGTATTAGCAATATCTTCTTTATGATTTAAAGATGGAGTTGTAGATAATTTATCAAAATTTACTACAAAGGTATCTCTGATTGGATAAGTAATATTGGCTATCTTGTAGGGACATGATTTAGGCGAATTTTCTGTAGTTCGTTCTAAGGGCGGTAATTCATCTTCTAAGTTGACACCACTCTTAATTAATGTAGATATATATTCTTCTGCACTTTGATAAGCTACTTTTAGCATTTCATCACTCGTTCCATCCCCTCTCGCATCCCATAGCCTCCAATTAATCATAAGCCGATCAGAAAGAATTACTTTCAGCTTGTGGAATGTTTCGATTTCATATGGCGTGCCAATCAAGTGAGTGTCAATCACTGAGAATCTGAAACCACAAAGAAAGTTATCAGTATCCCAATCTCGCTTTGGGTAATGATTCAAAAACTTTACTGTTTTTTGCATATAGCTTATTTACTTCCTTTTTGTAATAATTTTAGCACTGTCTCTTCATATTCCCTGTGTGCTAAACATCCTTCTCCTCATCCTCCCTCACCACCTCACCTCTCTCCAGCTTCCTCTTCAAATACTCGGGTCACGCGTTCACACGGCTTTGCCGTCCGACGGCAAAACGTCAGGCTCGCGTCGTTTTGTGTTCATCTGTTCTTCCCCTTACGATTTTGCTTCCCGATTATCATACGCGCCATGCGAGAGTGGCTTGGCTTAACATCTCAACCTCTTCTGGCGTCAGGGAAAAAGAGAGCGCGCCTGCATTCTCCTCTGCCTGTTTGCTGTTCTTCGCGCCAGGAATCGGAAGCACAACTGGATTTTCAATCAGCCATCGCAAAGCAACCTGACTCGGAGTCTTCAAATATCGTTCACCGATTTGTTGCAAAAGTTGTATGACGGGTTGGACGGCATCCATTGCCTTGCGGCCGAAATTGGGGAGCATGCTCCTGAAGAATCCGCCCGCCCTATTCGTAGCTGAATATTTGCCAGTCAGTGCGCCCTGCGCCAGCGGTGAGTAAGCAATGAGAGTGACGCCAAGTTCGCGACAGGCTTCGAGTACGCCGTCTACTTCTGGTTTCCGATGCAGGAGCGAATACTCCACTTGATTGGATGCAAGCGGAATCCCGCGCTTCGCAAGCGCGGCGTGCGCCTCCCGCATCTGTTCGACCGAATAATTGCTCACTCCAACCGCTTTGACTTTTCCCGCCTCGACGGCATCTGCCATGTGATTCATAAGCTTTGGAATGGACACCCGACCAGAGGGAAAGTGATGTTGGTACAGCTCAATCGAACTGCGTCCCAAGCGAGCAAGACTATCCTCGAGAGCCTTTGGAAAGGCATCATCTCTGGTGAATGGGGAAGGCGGAAACTTGGTGGCAATCAGTGTATCCTTACCGCGTGCAAGTTCTCCCACGCGGCGCTCGGAGGCGCCATTGCTATACATCTCGGCTGTGTCAATCAGGTTTACACCCGCCGCGAGGCTTACCTTCAACGCTTCCTCCTCTTCAACAGTGCCATGTGACGGACCGTAAGACAGTTGCGCTGGAGTCCAGCGAGCCAAGCCTTTTGGTTGGCCCCAGACCATTGCCCCGAGGCCCAATCTGGGCACTTGCAGGTTACTTTGACCTAATGATGTTTTGTGTTCCATCTTTCACCTTCCTTATTTCATGACCTTGACATTGAATAATCCCGCCGCCAGCATGTATGTCACCAATATGATAGGCACCAGGTTTGAACCGACCATTCAGTTTGACATCAACCTTTCGTAGACAAGGAATTCCTTCATTAGTTCAGGCACGATGTAGGCATATTTCTCGCGGAGCGGGCCCTCGATGTTGGAGACTGTCTTGTGCCATGTGAGGGCTTTGACAATCGAAGCCACACATCGAGAAAGGGCATAGGCAGCCAACAAATTTTCCCTTGATGCGAAGCGCTGCCAGGGTTCAAGATAAAGGTGGAGCAGTGCGGTCATTTCCGGTGTTGGGGGAGCATAATCTTCGAAATTAAGCGCGATCTCGATACTCACAAAGAAAGTACGCAGCGAAACGAAGGGATGGCTCACACAACCATCACCCCAATCGAATAAGGTGACGCGTCCATTTTTGACCAGGACATTGCCGTCATGGAAATCTCCGTGGTTGATCGTTTCAGGAATCTCATAGGCAGACAATTCATCGCAGACCTGTGCGAAGCGCGGCGCAAGTTCCTGAACGCGATAAAAATCATCGGAAGTCAATCCATCCGGCTGATCGAGACGGAGGCTGTCCGTATCCGTCAGCAATTGGGAGAAAAGCTTTGGCAAGCGCATGAGGCGCCAGTCTGGGACACCCAGAGCCAGCAACTCAGGCACATGTTCGGTCAGACCAACTTGAAGTTCAGAAAAGAGTGAGATGACCGTTGTCCACGGTGTAATATCTTTTGTTGGACGGATGGAGGCGCGCAATGGTTCACCGCCGTCGCGCATCAACATCCAGCCGCGCGCGGTATCGACTGCGACGAGTTCGGGTATGCAATGCGGATACCAACCAGCCAACTTTTGTGTCAAGGCGGACTCATATATTGTCTCTGACGCGGTGGCTTTAAAGAATAGCATGCCTTCATTCGTTGGGACGCGCAACACAGTTGACCAGGGATAGACATGCGGCTGTTCGATTTCACCAGTGATATTGATGGACTGACGCTTCGTCTCGGATTGAATCCAATCAGTGGCTTGTTTCAGCCAGTCAGGGTTCTGCCAGAGAAGTTTGGATTGAAACGACATTTTTTTAAGAACTCGCGGTGAGGGATTACTTTTGCAACGATGAGGACTAGCTGGGTTCCTCGCCCCAGTCCAATGGACGGGTGGTATAGCTATCGTAATCGGGTACCAGTCGGTCATATTCACCGTCCATGAGCGGGGAGGAGATCATGAAGTCAGCCGAGGCGCGATTGCAGGCAATGGGGATATTCCACACAACCGCCATACGCAGAAGCGCTTTTACATCGGGGTCGTGGGGCATGGGTTCAAGCGGGTCCCAGAAAAAGATGAGGAAATCGATCTTGTTGTCAACGATCTTGGCTCCGATCTGCTGGTCGCCTCCCAGAGGTCCGCTTTTGAGTCTCACGATTTTGAAGCCAAGTTCCTTTTCGAGGATTTTTCCGGTCGTGCCTGTTGCAAATACCTGATGATGAGCCAGGAGGTCGCGGTTGAATTTTGCCCATTCCACCAGGTCGCGTTTTTTATTATCGTGCGCGACAAGGGCTATCTTTTTGTCATGTTCCATGGGGATTTTTTTGTGCGCCATAGTCCGATGTTGCTCCTTTTCTGATTATTGCTGTACTCACTGTGAATGTCAGGCTAAACGTCAAGGCTTTTGAAGTTTGTTATTCCTCACTCACAACCAATCTGACGCGATACTCCGAGTCCTTGATTTCGTTAAACGATTTGGCGGGGTATGGCAACACGCCCGCGACTCGAATCAAATAGCCCTCATAGATTGCGCGGTCTTCAATTCCCTCAAAATGCATGTCTGGCGCGAGTCCGTTATTGCTGGTGAAGACCTGTAAGTTTATGTCTGTTGGTTCTGCCTCACCCATCTGAGCCGATAACGAAATGGATACGGGTCCGCTGACTACGCATTCGATCTCGCTGGGGCAGCGCTCATCGCCTGATACTCCGATGAGTCGGATGGTCAGTTCCGTATCTGTGAGCGCGGCTGTTTGATTCGGAGCCAGTGTGAATTCCGTGCCTGTTATCACGCTGAGATGCGGCAAAGGCGTCGCGGGCTGACATGCCGTCAGCAAGATCATCCACATCATGGAAATAATGAACAGCCTGCTTTTTATCTTTGTGGTTAGCATGAGTTCACCTTGTTGAAAAGATTATAGTCCCGAATCAAAAGGACAGACGTGTGGCTGGGTCCCTTTTAAATAAGCCGATAACCTTTCCTCGGAACACCTCCGCTTGCTTACCAACCAATGTTACGCGCCGTCGGCAGGTCTGATGCCTTATAACAAAATCGGCGGAGCGTTTTGCGGTTACAAAACTGTGACATCTCTGCGACAAGCCTGTAACAAGGCGGGAGTATAAATAAGACAGAGCAGTATTTTATGTTTGCCCACTTTCTATCCCTGTTCCACAAGATTGGATGACCCATGAACGAGACGACCCTTATACAATCCGCGCAAAGAGGCGACCTGGATGCCTTCAATCAACTGATCCTGCGTTACCAGAATCTGTTGTTCAGCATTGCCCTGCGTATGCTCGGCGAGGAAGACGCCGCATCCGACGCCATACAGGAGGCGCTGCTTTCCGCCTTTCGGAAGATCAAGACATTTCGCGGCGGTTCGCTGCGCAGCTGGCTGGCGCGTATCGCCATCAATGCCTGCTACGATGAACTCAGGCGCCGGCGCCGCCAGCCCACCCTGCCTTTTGAGCAATTCGATGTCGAGGGCGAAGAGATCGAACCTGATTACTGGCTGATGGATTCCTCCGCAGGGTTGGAGGAGCAATACGAGTCTACGGAGTTGGAGCGCGCGATCCAAAAATGCCTCTCCATGCTCTCGCCCGACTATCGCGCCGTTTTCGTATTGGTGGATGTGCAATGCCTGACCTATGAGGAAGCCGCCGCCGCAGTACGTGTGCCGATTGGCACCGTGAAGAGCCGCCTGGCGCGGGCGCGGATGCACATGCGCGAGGCGCTGCAATCTTTTGGAGATTTGCTACCTGTCGCGTATCGTATCCATGCCCCGCTTTCAATGAGCGTATAACGAACATTATTTGGAATAACGTGAAACCACCTTGCTGATCAATCAGACAACCAGCCCGACAGGGGGACATCTCTTCATCGTGAATCTCGACACGCTCGAACAACGCATGATCCAAGCCCTAGGTCTGTCATTGGATTGGTGGTGGTTAGCGCCCTCGTGGAGGCGTTGATGCAAAAGCAGGTTTCAAAGGAAAACGCGTGAGTCCATACTCAACGCGTTTTTGTTTCCCTTGCTATAATTTGCATAAGTTAATAACAGGTGACAGTCACCCGCTTCGCGAAAGTGACTGTCACCTTATGATAAGGAGAATCCTATGAAACGCTGGCAAGGTTCCTGCATTGGTGCTTTTCTTGTTTTGTTGATCGGAGGCGGCTCGTTGTTATTCTTTGTTCCTTTTGGTGGGGCGATGATCGCGGCGAACTCAGCCCTTTTCGACAGATTGACCGCGTATGTGCTTTGTCCCGATGCAACAGATTACTCCTATAATGATTTTGGCAGCGCGCCTATTGATTCAACTAATCCCAGCGGCGGGACGGGTCATTTCACCGAATTGAGCTGCACGTACGCCGACGGCTCACAGAAAACTTTCCCGAACGATGAAGTTGGCTTGAAAGGACTTGCTGCTTCGTTTAGTGTTGCTGGAATATGCGGCGGGTTGGCTGTGCTATTCTTTATGATCCTCGCGGCGATTGTTGGGGCGAGGTTGGTGAAGCCAAAGGCGGCACTATAAACACGGAAGACCGACTTGACGAAAATTAGCGACATACTATGCACTTTTTGATTTTTGCAACTCCCCTGACATTGGTGGAAAACCACAATAAACTATAACTCACGATTAATCCAAAATCAATAAATCCTGATAGAATGGGAAATAGAAAGAGCCTTGACGGGCTTTTTCCATGTAATAACAACCGTAATAACGACTTAAGTCGTTACTACGAAAGGACACCTGCTTTCAATGCACTATAACTTTCGACTCTTCTGGCGCACCTTCTACCGCTCGTTCTTCACTGCGCAAAATATCCCCGCCCGTCTTACCCGCAAGCGCATCATATTTTTGCTTCTCTTCTACATGGTTTGGCCCCTTGGGTCGCTCCTCTACTGGTTCTGTTTCTTCCTGGATGACATCCTCTTTCCCGGGCACAAAACACAGCCCATTGAAAAGCCGCTTTTTATTTTGGGAAATTTGCGAAGCGGCTCCACCTTCCTGCATCGCCTGCTTTCGAGAGACTCTGAAACTTTTACAAGCCTGACGATTTGGGATATCTATCTCGCCCCCTCCGTTACGCAAAAGAAGATCACACAGTTCTTCTCCCGCCTCGATAACAAACTGGGCGGGCATCTTCATCGCCTGCTTTACGAATTCGACCGCCGTACGCTTGGCAAATTCAAGATCCATCCCATTTCGTTCTTCCAACCCGAGGAGGACGAAAACATCCTCTTCCACAACTGGGATTCCTTCTGGATCAGTTTCCTATTCCCCTTCATGGATGAACTGCCGAATTATCAGCATTTCGATGAAGCCCTCCCCCCCGAACGTAAACGCCGCATCATGACGTTTTACAAATCCATGTTACAGCGTCACATGTATGCGACGGGCAAAAAATATTATGTCGCCAAAGCCCCAGCCTTCAGCGCCAAGATCGAAACGCTCGCCGAATTCTTCCCGGAGGCGCGCATCATTTATCTCGCGCGCAACCCGCTGGATATGTTGCCCTCCACCGTTTCATGGATCAACTACGCGCGCCGCGTTTTCACCCAGCCAAAGGAGACGTATCTCTATCTTGATGAGATCGTGGACTTTACCCAGCACTGGTACAGCCATCCTCTAAAATATCTGGACTCGCATCCCTCCCCCCGACACCTGATCTTGAAATACGACGACCTGATTCAACGTCCGGAGCATGTCCTGCACTCGTTCTACGAGCAATTTGGTTACCCCGATAAACCGGGACTGGACGACATTGTAGATCATGCTGTAAAAGAAACCCTCTCTTTCCACAGCGATCACGTATATTCATACGAAGAGATGGGCTTTACGCGCCAGCAGATCATCGAATTGTACCCCGACATTTTCGAGCGCTTCGGCTTCGACAAGCGCGACCCTGCATTATCGAATATGGAATCCCAGGCGGCTAAACTCCCCTCATTTGATTAATAACTGATGTTACTCACCGTCCCGAAGGTTTGAACTGCTCAACCAGGTTTTCAAGGAAACCTTCGGGACGTTCTGCGTAAAGTGAGTGATTAATATTTATCGCCCGAAGATTTTTCTTCGGGCGATTTTTCGATTACATCAACAACTCATGAAGATTTTTTCGTCCGCGTGGCAGGCATCTTTTTCGCGGCAGTTGGAGACGTTTTCGTTCCGGGCTTTGTCATTTTGCGCGCAGGAGTCTTTGGTTTGGTCTTCTTCGCGGTCACTGGTTCAGTTCGGGGGGTTGGCACCCTCTTTGCTCGCGAAACTTTCTTTTCCTCAACTGGCGGCTCTTCCTGCAGCGCGGCAACCGTGACTGCCTGGCTGACCTGATACTCTTCCTCCCAACCTTGAGCAAACGATAGATTGGTCGCCTTATAGCGTGCCGTTAATATCACAGCGCCCGCAATCGCCATTAATGCCGCAACAATACTTGAATAGCTGATTCCCAATCCTGGGATCTTTGGCTGGTCCGGTCGGAAGAATTCGATAAGCACACGCCCCAAGCCTGCAGCCAATAACCAGCCGGAAAAGAGAGTGCCGGGTTTCAGTTCCTTTTCATAACGGCGCGATAGCCATAACAACAACCAGGCCGCGGAAAAATTCCACAACATCTCGTAGGCGAATGTCGGGTGGAAGCGGGTGGTCTCAACGGGAAACAGGCTCAAGTCCTGATATTGGGCGAGGCGGTGTTGCGCTTCAATTTGAATCCCCCACGGAAGAGTCGTCGGGGGACCGTACAATTCCTGGTTGATAAAGTTCGCGATACGTCCGATTCCCTGACCGATCAAGACACCAGGTCCTGCCACATCCAAAAACAGCCAGGGGTCGAGTTTGTTCTGGCGGAGATACACGAGCAGCGTGGCAGAACCGAACAGGAAGCCACCAAAGATATGCAGACCGCCATTCCATATTCTGACAATCTCCATCGGGTCGTTGGCATATCTGGAGTCTCCGCCCAGCGTGGCATTCATTACAAACCACAGCCGAGCCCCAATGATGCCGATGGGCAACACCCAAATCAACGCGTCCCAGATGCGGTCGCCGCTTTCGCCGCGGCGTTTGAGTTCGCGCTCGACGATCAACGAGCCGGCGATGACCCCGATCATCACGATCACGCCATACCAGCGCAATGTGAGTGTGATGCCGAAGATCTCACGGGAAAATATTATAGGGTCAATCATGTACACCTCAACATGGATTTTAGTGACAGGATTATAACATCCCACTCCGTGCTTCTCACAACTTTGAAAGTTCGGCGAAAAGGGCAAAATCCGCTTGCACTGCCAAATCGAACATGCTATAATCACTGCATATCCCCCGATGCTCTACAGACTCATGATTGCGTAATCCGTTTGCACGGCGATTCAACCTGCACGGGTTCCGCGTAAGACGAACTTGAACGAAAATCCACTCTCACGAACAACTTAAGGGACATCGCCAGCCTGCTCAAAGCATTGCTGGTTAGTTTGGTTTTCCATTTCAACATCCCATCCAACGAGAAAAGACTATGAAAATTCTGGAACTTGAGAACGAACCTCTCGCCAAACTGCGCGGCATGGCGAA
>CAZIYY010000026.1:0-16805 GCA_964543585.1 uncultured Anaerolinea sp.
AAGGCTTTGGTTTACAACATTCATCGCTAGTTCACTTTATCTTTGCAACAGAGCAATCCTTTATCATTAAGTCCTCTTGTCTGGAACTATGATTTTTATGATGGAATGAAAACTATGATTGCGAGCAGACAAATCATAGTCCATCAAAAAATCATTCTAATCATGGTGCAGACAACAACTCCTTTACCGTCTCATCCCAATCCAATTCCTTACCCTTCGCCATACCTGCCTCCACCACGGATGGATCGAGCGCCCATTCGGCGAGCGTAGTGTCTAAGATACCTTGGTTCTCACTGTTCCAGGCAGGCTGGTTGCGCGCCAAGCCGAATAATGCCAACGACCGCTCGGTCTGCCCTTCGGCGTGGGCGAGACTGCCAAAATACATCACTGCCTCTCCTGCCAACGGGAGTGCGCCGAGACGTTGCGCCAGCGCCAGCCCTTCGCGCAAGTCCGCGCGCGCCGCGGCGAGTTGACCAAGTTTGCTGTCAAGATATCCTAAGTTGATAAGCCACAGAGCGACCGCCTTTTGCGCGCCAATCTCGCGGGCGAATGCCAATGCCTGCTGGGTATACTCCTACGCCACCACATACTCCTGCCGTGCCCATGCTACTGCGCCCAAATTACCAACCGCGGTCATCGACACCTCGCGGTTCCCCGCCGCCATCGCCCGAGTGTGGACTTCTTTGTAGAACCGTTCCTCTTCTTCGGCATTGCCAGTTGCCGCAAGCCCCAAGAGCGTAAGCGAACTTAACTCCCTACTCACATCGCCAAGGGCACGCGCCAAATCCAGACTTTCATTCCCCGCAACGCGGGCATCGTCCAGTTTTCCCAGGAAGTAATACAGAGCACCCAGCGCAGAGAGAGCGCGACTCAAAGCCAATCGGTCGCCACTGGCGCGCGCCAGTGAGACGGCTTCGGCGAGAATGGTCTTCGCTTCGGCGTAGTTGCCCAACGCGCTCGTCATATTGCCCAGCAACGCCAGTGCCGAGGCGCGGTCAGCATCAGTCTGCGCGGCGGCTTGCGCTTGAAGAACCGCAGCACGTGCGGCAGGAAAATTGCCAAGGCTAAAGTGAACTGTCGCCAATTGCATTGCCAGCGCAGAATGAGCGGGGTCGCTCTTAGGTATCAGTTCCAACAAGCGGGTAAAATAATCTGCAGCCGCATCATTGGCAAACGCTTCCTTTGCCGCCTCGCCTGCTTTCTGCCAATATTCTCTTTGCTTGGCTAGATTGTTGCTCTGCCCATAATGATGAGCGATCGTATCCAGGGGCGCAGCCCCCGCGGCGATACCTTCCAGATACTTTGCCAACTGCTCATGCAACTGCGCGCGCGTGGCAAAGGGCAGGCTCTCATAGGTCACTTCATGCGTGACGATGTGCTTGAAGAGATACGCCAGTTCAGGTTCGGGCGTATCGAGCGACGTGATATCCAACTGGTGCAATTGTTCCAGATCGTCCTGCACCTGCGACAACGCGCCCAGTGTGGGATAGTACCCCGTCAGCCATTCAGCGCGGAATAAGCGTCCGATAATACTTGCCACGCGCAAGGTGGTCTTCTCGCGCTCGCTCAACTGGTCCACGCGGCTGAGGATCAGCGTGTGCAGACTATCGGGCAGTTCGATCTTGTTCAAGTCATTCGGGTCGCGCGGATCGAGTCCGCGGTCACGCAAAAAGTTCAGCAGTTCTTCCAAATAGAACGGATTGCCCTGCGCACGCGCCATCAACTTTTCCAACAGTGCCGCAGGCACACCGCCACTGCGCGATGGATACAACTGCGCCAGTTTGGCGCGCGGATGGCTTGCTCACATTCGGCAGGGTTGAGTTCAGTTAATTCGACCTTGGTGAAGTTCGCCAGCGCTTCGAGTCGCGGCGTTACCAACCGTGCCAGTTGTGGCGGACGATACGCCAGCACAAAGCAAATGCGACTCCCTGTCAACGCGCGCGCCAATTCCTCCAGCAGGTCATGCGAGAGCGCATCGATCCAATGCAGGTCTTCGATGATGATCAACAACGGCTCGTCCTGCGCCGCTGCCTTCAAACAATCTTCGAGCAGGGCATGCAGCACGCCCTTGCGGTCTTTCGGTTCCAGGGTCTTCGTGAAATCATTTTCGGGGATTTCGAGATTCAACAGAATGCCCAACAACGGCAAAGCATCCACGCGTTCAGGCGCGCGGTCTTCAATTTCACCTTCAAGCAAACGGATTTGTTTTTTCAACGGCGCAGACGGGTCAACATCAAAGAACGCTTGCCAGATGGATTTCCACGCGAGATACGGCGTGTTGATTCCATCCGATTGACAAGCTCCGCCATAACCAGCGAATCCTTTTTTACGCGCAGCGCGAATCACCTCCGCCACGAGTCGGGACTTGCCCATGCCTGCCTCTGCCACGATACCGATGACTTGCGATTGACCGTTCGCCGCCAGGTCTAATTTGTCATTGATCATTCCTAATTCCTGCACTCTTCCCACCATTGGCAGGGCATACGTCGGCTCCTGCAAACGGATGGCGCGTTGCTTTCTTTCCCCCGTCACCGCGAAGACGGGCAACGGCTCCGCCTTACCCTTCATCGGCAATGGCGCGCGCGGCTCGAACACAAAATCATTTGCAGTTGCTTTTTGCACATGCCCGCTTAATAAGATTTCACCCGCCGCCGCATTTGTCATCAACCGCGCGGCTAGATTCACTTCATCGCCGAGCGCGCCAAACGTGCGCGCGTCTTTCCGCCGTACGCCCCCACCCGCAATATGCCTTGTGTAATTCCGATTTGCAGCGGCGCAAGAAAGCCCAACTCCGCCGCGGCTTTTTTTAAATCGAGCGCCGTCTTCACCGCGCGGCGTGCTTCATCTTCATACATGCTCAATACACCAAAGTTGATATACGCGTAACTACCTTTATCCCCAATGGTAATTTGCAACAGTGTGCCCTCGTAACGTTCCACGATAGTCTGTGCCTGCCGCAAGAAAGTATCCAATTGTTTTTCGGCCTCATCTGAATCATAGTCAATGCCAATGAAGCGCACGAACAACGCCACGCATGGACGGAACTCTGTGAGAAAAGATTCCTGCCCGAACTGTTCCCGCTCATACATAGCATGATGAGTCCACACTTGCAACTTGCTGGCGGCAGGCGGTCGCAAACCCGCGGGCAAAACGGGCGCGGCGGTTTCACCCGTGAACTGTATCGCCACCGCGAAACGTTCATGGCTTTCGTGATCGTCGCGCCATTCTTGGATGGTCAATGCAGAACCTAAAACATTCACCGTGGCTTCATCTACCAACACATCGCCCTTCTGTGAAAGATGTTCCGCTGTGGATGTGCGTGCCACGGTCGCGCCAGCCAATGCATCGATATAATGAATGGTTGGGTCACCCACTACAAATCTGCGTGCGGGTCCAGTGGCTACCGCAACTTTCAAAGTCAACGCAGTCGTTGTTCCATTGGGCAGCGCAATTGGACTGAACGCGCCCATCGCAGTTTGTAGCGCAAAGGCACAAGTCGCAGCGCGTGGCGTTGCGGGTCCATTTGAATCATCGAACCAACAGGTGATCGCATCTCCCGCAAAGTCGATCACACTGCCGCCATATTTTTCAACTTCGGTAATCAACGCAGTGTAGACCGTGCCGAGATGCTTGGTCAGTTCCTCCGCGCCCTGCCGTGCTCCCAGTGACTCGCGCAAGCCTTCGGTCAGGTTGGTGAAGCCGGAGATATCCGCAAATAAAGCCGCTCCGCTCGTGCGGTCTGGTAACGTCTCTCCGCGCGATAGTGCGCGCAGTCTGTCTTGCGGGAGGTAAGTGTATAATGTCATAGGGCACAATCCGTTAAAGTAATTTGTGAATGAATGCGATCAGTAATAATACTGTCTTACAAAGACATCCAGGCTCTGTAAAGCCTGGATGTCCGAGGATGTGCATTATATGTTGCCACTAAGGCTGACTCGCGAATTCTTTTTTGTATTGCATTAGCGCACGCAGCCGGGGACTCGTTGTATCGAACAAAGCTCGGGAATCTTTCGGGCCAAACCTTCACATATAAGAGCCCAGTTGTTCTGATTCGCTACAGACGGGGAGTGTTCCTCGATTTACTCGGTGATATCCGATCCACCTTTGGTTGCATCCGCTCCGCCCTTGGTCGCATCTGCTCCGCCTTTGGTTGCATCTGCTCCGCCTTTGGTTGCATCTGCTCCGCCTTTGGTTGCATCCGCTCCGCCTTTGGTTGCATCCGCTCCGCCCTTGGTCGCATCCGCTCCACCTTTGGTTGCATCCGCTCCGCCCTTGGTTGCATCCGCTCCGCCCTTGGTCGCATCCGCTCCGCCCTTGGTCGCATCTGCTCCGCCCCTGGTTGCATCCGCTCCGCCCTTTTCCTGTTCAAATCTAATGCTCCAGGTGGTACCCATCGGCGCGACCTGCATGCTCTCTTCTTCTGGATCTAATGGTCCAACCGTGTAGGTAGTGCCATCGGGATCTTTGAGCGAGACAAACATGGGGACGGTGCTTGTGTTTTTGATTTGGAACGAGATGTATTTAGAAGTTGCCATGGTTTTGCTCCGTTAGAAGATTTAATACCGACCGTTTATGTACAAGCCTATTAACACATTTCTGTCGGATTAGTTATTTGTTTGAAAGAAGATATTTTTTTTCATATATCACCAGAGGCAGCAGGTCGCCGTACATCCGACAAACGGGAGTCTGTAGGGTCGTGTAACGCTGCACCCCCCATTGCACCTGATCAATGAGACCCAGCATAGACACCTTCGGATTTTTCTCGTCAAAGAGGATGTCGAGAACGGCCCTGGTAAAGTACCCATGAGAGATCGTAGGTTGGATGATCGAAGGATCTTCCCGGGCCTTTTCAGAACGGCGCGCCGCATTGAAAATATACATCTCGGTTTCGTTGATCCCGTAGATACGCTTAGCCAATTCGTTCGGGTCAATACCTTTGACGACATCACCGCCCGCCATCCCTGAATGACAGGCATCCGTCATCAGGATCACTTCCGCTGGCAGTGACGTAATTTTTTCTCCCAGCTCCATAAACGAGAGCCCGGTGTCACCCGGATTTTCCAGGTCGAAATCGAAATTCCAAAAATACAGTTGTTGATTGCGCGTGCGAAATACGCCATGCCCGGAAAGAAATACCAGCAAAACATCGCGTTTCGCCGCCTCGCGGTTTTCAACGCGCTTATTAAACTTATCTGTGATCCTTGCGCAGATCTTATCCAGTTCCTCCTCGATTCTCATTAACTTCGCCTGATCGTTCACCAGCAGCGTACGATCAACCGCTTCAAACGCTTCATTATTGAATGGCTGCGCCGGGCCTTCAAGTTGGCTGGAATCTATGTCTTTGGCGAATGCATTGTAGATCGCGATCGCGTCCGAATGGGCGTAGTTCAAGTTCTTAAAATTGCTCTCGGGCGCTTCGTTTTCCAGTTTAGAAACGCCGATGGCCAAAACGTACAACGTGCCATTGCTGCCGACAAACTGATCCAAACGACCTTTCCCAATAACAGTTTGCTCGATGGGATTGGATTTAGCGTATTGATTTTCGGCGAAAATCTTGAAGCGGTTCTCTCCTGGCAACAGCGGGAGTGTCATTATATTGGGTGGCACAGCCTCTTGCGCGTGGACTAATCGTCCATTGCGGAGCGCCCAAACGCGCGTGAGCGGTTGCGCATGTGTGTCAACGCTGAACGTGAATATCACCTCTGTGCCATCGTCAGATATTTGCACGCCATTTTCTGTCAGTTCGATAATGGGTGGCAAATTTTTAGAAACATCAAATTTTGGAATAGCAAAACCCTGCGCGATTGCCCTGTCCTCACTTCCGTGCTCGACAATCGCTTTAATAATGTCGGGACGTAAAAAAGCTTTGAAACGATCACTGGGGAAATAGAGCGCTTCCTTATCTGCGCCGCGGTTCACATGATAGCCGATATGGCGGTCGCCGTGCTGACTGGCGTTGTAATACCCGCTCTTGCTCCAGATCACCCACTCGTCGTCAGACCCGACAAACAAATTCAACGTGGGCTGCAGATCCTCCATGCTGTCCTGCTCCACATCGTTCAGATACCACAAACGAATAATTTGGTCGGCGCCTGCCGTGACTAACCATCGTCCAAGCGCGGCGTGATCACGAAGGGCAGCGGTATGTCCAACCAAAAATCGCCAGGGAGGGCTACGATAGAACCCATTCGCGCCTCGGGGAGCGACCCGGACTTTGCCATCAGCGGCGCCGGTGACGATCGTAAAGTTTTTTTCGGTAAAGCCGAATGTTGTGGCATTGTACCAAATAAAACTACCCTCTTGATTTGGATCCGGCGTACCAGTCAAGGGCTGATCGTATGAGGTCTGATCGTCTGTTCGCAGCCACAAGTTAGCATCGTTCCATTCCAGCCACTGTGTTCCTGCGCGCTTTTGCGCCCGCTGGAATGCAGCTGCATCAGCGATGGATAACGAGTTGAGGGTCATAGTATGTAAATCAAATACTCGTTGCAGAACAATGCTGTCCTCCAGGCGCAGATCGTCGTGAGTGCCAATTCCAATTTGCTCATCCTGATTTATGCCCAATGCATGGATGACCCGCCCCACGCCTTTGATCACTCCGGTCTGTTCGCCTTCAAAATGGGATGGGTTCCAAAAATGGATCGCATTCTGGTCACCACCCGCGCTGACCGCCGTGCCATCTTTGAGAACGGCGACTGCAATGACTTCAGAATCGTGATCATGATAGGTGCTTTTCAGTTGGAATTGCCCGAGCGCTGTGTTATACACACTGACTTGAACCAGCGCACTGTCCCGGCTTTGGCCGACAATCAATTGGCTTTCATCCTGAGAAAAAGCCGGTGCTGTCGGGATGGATTCGGAGAGGACGGTCTTGAGGAGTTTGCCATTGTGATCATGACAATAGAATTTTTTCACGTCTCCGTGTGCGGTAACGACGACGAAATCGCGGCTGACTGCCAGCGAGTCTGGGGCAAGCCGATCCTCCGTCTCACGCGAGGCGTCTTTGTTTTTCGTCAACACGCCAGCTGAAGAAAAGGAATACCACAGGAGGCCTCCGGTGTATTCAGGATTCTGATACTTGTGTGCGTACCACGTTGCCACCACGATCCGATAGCCAGCCGATTTCGCTTGATTGTCGGGAACGAAACGCACGTATGCGGGAATCAGGGCGTTGTACTCATACAGCGCCTCTGACGCAAGAGGAGTAAGAGCCGCACCGAATCCCTGTAGGAGGGCGCTCGTATCGTAGACTTGAACATAGCCGCGACGGATGGGCTGTTTGGGGTTACCAACCATCGCAAGGTACTTGTCATCTGGGCTAAAATCGAGATCCTGAAGTGTGCCCGGGTATCGAAATCGAGCTTGCAAGTTACCGGTTGCCAATTCATACACGCGCACATCCGTCTCTCGATCATGGTCCCCGCGTGTCCCTTCAAGGTTTAACCACACGAGCGCAATTACATATTTTCCGTCGCGGCTGAGGGCAATTCGTTGGATGTTTCCATTGTCTCCGTTACCAATCTGCCCCAATAACATGCGCACCTGCTTTTTGGTTTCAATATCCCAGACGCGAATCGTTTTGTCTCTACCTGCGGTGATCAGTGTTTTGC
The DNA here is from genome assembly GCA_964543585.1 of uncultured Anaerolinea sp. Taxonomy (GTDB): domain Bacteria; phylum Chloroflexota; class Anaerolineae; order Anaerolineales; family Villigracilaceae; genus Defluviilinea. Next base: position 7,611 of record CAZIYY010000026.1, read on the forward strand.
TGTCTGGGGTAACCAGCAACTGATTGATGCGTGCGGTGTGTGTGCCAGTCTCGAGTTTCAAAAAGGCTTCGTATTTTGTTGGTTCGAGGTTGTCGTCCTGGAGAGGGTTTCTGGGGATGGAGACTCCAGTATTCGAAGGGTCGGGCGTGCGGCGCTCGCTGCTTTTAGCCACTGATACAGTATCCGATGAAAAGGTCTGCGGAACTGTTGAGGGTGGCGCAACGTTTTTGGTTCCGATATTTAAAATGCTGGGTTTGACACTGCCACCACCCATATCACTTGCTCCAGGATCTGAAGGCGATGGTTGCGTGACATCTTTAGGTGATTGAACATGTTCCTGTGCAGCGGGAGTTGCAAGTTCAATACTCCATGTTGCTCCCATTGGCGCGTGCTGGGTGCTCTCTTTCCCTGGCTCCAATGTTCCAACCGTATGCGCATTCCCGTCCGGGTCGTTAACCGATATGATCATCGGGACATCGGTTGTGTTATTGATCTGGAATGAAGTGTATTGGCTTGGCATGGTTTGGCTCCTTGAGATACTCCAAAAGGTCTTGCGCCGTACCGATCTCAAATTGTCGGCGGCGATAAAGTTCCTGCCAGGCTCGCGATGGCATTATATTCAGGCAGATTCAGATATCCGCGTCGAAGGGCGATGTCGATTATTTTATCACTGCGGGCACGCAATTCCGCATCTGCGCGGGCGATCAATTGCTCGGCGCGCGGGTCATGGCGCGCGTGCATCACATGGATGCATGTGAGATACAACCACATTGGCAGGAATCGAGGTTTTTCTGGAGGAGACTCGAGGAGCAGCGAGGGCCACAGCTCAGTCAGATAGGTGTATGCCTGATCCAAGTCATCGCTCCCGCCGCGCGCCAACATGAGATTTGCCAACCCCGCTTGAACTTCCATCATTGTCAGCTCTTCGCCCAGGTCCTTTACGATGCTTTTAGCGGCGATGAGCGCCTGCTGCGCCGCGTCGAATTGTTTTGTCTTTGTCTGGATCAAGCCAAGATGGATCAGCGCGCCGGCCTCGGTGGATCGTGACCCAATCTCGCGCGCGATTGTAACTGCTGCTTCTGCCGCCTCCAATGCTTGCGCGAGGTTCCCTAATGCAAATTCAATCAATCCTATATTATCCAGCACGATCGCTTCGCCGCGCCGGTGACCGCTGGACCGGACAAGGGTCAAGGCCCGGGCGGCGGTGAGACTTGCCAGACGATACTGGCCCAACTCGCGATACGCTTCACCGCGGTTGATGAGCGCGAGGCCTTGCAGTGTGGGTTCGTTCACCTCTGCGGCCATTGCTGCCGCCTGCTCGGAATAAATGCCTGCCTGGACAAAATCACCTGAGGTTAGGCTGGCGCTCCCCATATTATTCAATAGCGTAGCTTCGCCGGAACGGTCGCCAATCTTGCGCGCGATCTTTTGCGCCAGCTCATAGTAGCTAATTGCTTCTGAAAACATTGACTTGGATTTGGAGACAATGCCAAGGTTGATGAGGATTTCGAGCTCCCGCCGTACATCCCCCGCTTGTCGAATCAAACGCAATGATTGCCCCAACAGATCTTCCGCCGCGTTGTAATCTCCGGCCTGCCAGTTCGACAGTCCAAGCTGTGCCAGCGCGTTGTACTCGCCACGCGCGTAATGATGTTTGCGCGCCAACGACAGGGCGTTCTCCAATTGAGGTCTGGCAACAACCGCCTGGCCTGCGAGAAACATGGCGCGCGCCTCCAGCAGAAGCGCATCCACCAGAAGATCTTGTGCGTGTGCACCAACCCGGGCATCTGCTTCAATTTCCCGAATCGCGGCCTGCGCGCTGGATTTTGCCGTTGCATAGTCGCCCGCGTCAATTTCCAATTTTGACTGACGTATCGCAACCTGTGCACGCAGGAATGGCGCGTCGTCAAATTGATCTGCGAGCAGGGCGAGTTCCGCCAAATCCTGGCGCTGCTCCGTGCGTTTGCCGAAGAGATCATAGACCCGTTCGCGTTTCAAAAGCGTGTCGAAACGGGCGCGAGCATCATCAGGCGCATTCAGATGTAGTGCTCGATTGAAATAAGCCAGCGCCTCATCATTCGCGTAACTGGCAGCTGCCTGCTCGCCTGCCTTCGATAAATAGAAACACGCCTTGTCCTGTATCTGCCCTCGTTCAAAATGGTATGCCAATTGAGGCGCGAGTTGCTCATTTCGTTCGGGGTATGCACTTTCGAGGTAACGCGCATATTGTCCGTGCAGTTGGGCACGCGTGGCATATGCAAGACTCTCGTACGCCACCTCGTGTGTTACAAGGTGCTTGAAAAGATAGGTCAACTCCGGTTCCGGCGATTCAAGCGGGGTCAAGTCAAGGTGCTCAAGCTGGCGCAGGTCTGTTTTGAGGAGTTCGTCCGTGCCCAACGATGGGTAATAGTTATGCAGATCTCTAAAGTGAAAAACCCGTCCAATGATGCTCGCCACCTTGAGCGAGAGTTGCTGCGAAGAAGTGAGTTGGTCAATACGGCTGAGAATCAGACTGTGAAGACTTGACGGCAAGTCCAACTCATCCAGGGCCGCTGAATCGCGAGGATCAATCCCGCGGTCGCGCAAATAATTTAACAATTCCTCCACATAAAAGGGATTGCCCTGAGCGCGACTGGTAATACGCTCGATGAGGAACGGCGGAACTCCTCCTGCGCGTTCCGGAAAGAGATTGGAAAGTTTTGAACGGATTGCCTGTTCGGTTTCCGCTGCATTCAACTCGGTTAACTTGATCTGGGTAAACTGGTTCCACCCTTCGAGACGCGCGAGTGTAAGGCGCAGCGGCTCAGCATCCACTGGACGATACGTAAGCAGGATAAGAACGGGCAGATTATCGATTGCGCGTGCTACAAGTTCCAATAGATCAAAAGACACCGGATCTATCCAGTGCAGATCCTCCAGCACTAAAAGCAGACCGCCGCCATCCTGTGCGGCTTCGCGGGCAGAAGATTCGATGCACTTGACCAGCAGGGACTCCAGTTGGGCTTTGCGATCTTTCGGCTGGAGTGCGAGAGTAAAATTATTATCAGGGAGCGACAATCCCAACACTGTGCCGAGCAATGGCAAAGCATCAACGTGCTCCGGCGTTCGATCCTCCAATTCACCTTCGAGAGAACGAACTTGTTTGCGTACCGGCGACAATGGATCAAGATCAAAGAACGCATTCCAAATTGCATGCCATACCAAATAGGGCGTGTTGATGCCGTCCGATTGACATGCGCCGCCATAACCAATGAAGTTGCTTCGGCGGGCGAGGCGTATTGCTTCCGCGACCAGCCTTGATTTGCCCATTCCAGCTTCTGCCATGATCCCCATGATCTGTCCGTGGCCTTGCAATACCAGAGCTAGCTTTTCTTCCATGATCGACATTTCGAGTCCGCGCCCGATCATTGGCAGCGCATAGGTCGGTTCTTGCAAACGGATGGCACGATGCTGCTGCCTCCCCAGCACTGCAAAAACCGGCAGTGGTTCGGCTTTGCCTTTCATTGGCATCGGCGGGCGCGCTTCCACCAGGAACTCATCCGCAACGGCCTTCCGAACGCGTCCTGAGAGCAGGATTTCGCCGGAGACTGCGTTTGTCATCAGCCGCGCCGCCAGGTTCACATCGTCTCCCAAAGCTCCGAATTGTTGGCGTGCCGCGCCGCCGTAAGCGCCCACACGCATCGTGCCGCTGCTCAAACCGAACTGGATAGAATCAAGAAAGGCAAAGTCGTCAAAGATTTGCCTAAGCTCGAGGGAGGCATGCACGGCGCGGCGGGCATCATCCTCGTGAACATGGGATGCTCCAAAGGATGCATAAAAATAACTCCCCTTGTCGCCGATGGTTAATTCCAGCAGGGTTCCGTCATGCCGCTCGAGGACACGCTGCGTTTGAGAAATGACCTGGTCGAGTTTTTCTCTGGCTCGGTCATCGTCATCATAATCAATGCCCATGAAACGAACGAATAAGGCAGTGGTCGGGCGCAGCTCGGTGAGGAACAGCCCATGCCCGGCGGATTCCCTTTCATAGACCATGGGCAGGATCCACGCTTTGAGCAGGTTGGTATCCAAATTCTCGAGCGGCGCGTTCGCGGTTACATTGCTTGGAATGGAATATCCCTGACTTCTTATAATGGATGGACCAAGGACAAAGAAACGTTCACCAGATTCCGCGCTGCGCGACTCAAGCTCAGCCAATTGAAGCACGGTCATTGTTTCTTGATCCAGGATGATTTCGCCAGGTCCTGCCAGGTGTTCCGCTGTTGAAAGGCGGGCAACTGTTGCGCCTGCAAGCGCATCGATCAGTCGAATCCCCGGATTTCCGATTGCGAAACGACGCACCCATCCTGTGCTCACTGTAACCTTAACAGACAAGTCGGGGATTCGCTGCATGACTGCCTGCAAAGCCTGGGCACACATGACTGCACGGGTGGAGGGTTCGTTCAAGCTCGAATCGAACCAACAAGTTATCGCGTCGCCGGCAAAGCTGATAATACTTCCCCCGAAACGATCCACTTCCCCAATCAAAGTATTGTAGACATTGTTGATGCGCAAAGTCAGTTCATCGATCCCTCGCCTCGCGCCGAGATCGCGGGTAAGTTTTTCAGTGAGTGGTGTGAAGCCGGAGATGTCTGCGAAGAGCGCCGAGCCATTCGTGCGATCAGGTAAGGTTGTTCCGCGCACAAGAGCACGCAATCGATCCTGGGGGAGATAGGTATGTAAGGTCATGGAGGATTAGTCCTTGTTTTTATTGATGAACACCCGTTTGCGTTTTTGCATCATTATATTAAGACCATTACTTTTCGAGAGCAGCAACCGTGCGGATCAAATGCGTGGTTCTTTCCGCCATCAACTGGATAATCAACTGATGGAAATAGGATGCCACCTCTGGCGCTTTCTTTTCCATTTTCGCAAGGTTCTTTGCCGAGAGCAGATACACAGTACTGGGTTCATCGGCGATGACAGCCGCTGTACGTTTTTGTCCCAGATAAAAACCCAGCTCGCCGATCACACGCCCAGATTTCATGGTTTCGAGTCGCACGGGCGGCTGATTGGGATATTCCAACTGCGCTGTGACCTGTCCGCTTTCGACAAAATAAATATTATCTGGAGCATCCTCCTGACGCATGAGATAGTCTCCTGTTTTCACGTCTCTCTTTTCAAGGAACTTGAACAGGTCTTTCAAATGGGTTTCATTCGGCAGGAGTTGATGGAACATATCCTTTAGGGATATGTTTCCGTCCTGTTGTTCATTTGCTGCATTTAATATTTTGTTCTCCACCCATTCCAACCCGTGATCCAGATCGGGGAAGGCTGTTGCTGTATCGGAGTCTATTGAAACGAAGTCACCCTTTTCGAGCTGATTAAGAATCTCGGCGGAAGGACCCGTCACCAGGATAGTAATGCTTCGGTCTTGAAGGATCTGCTTCATCTTGGAGAAGCTTAGCATAGCGGTTGAGTCGAGTCCGCTCACTTTGGCAAAATCCAAAATAAGAAATTGCAATGGAGTTTGTTTTGCATCTTCAACACGTCCGCGCACCTGCTCCAATAATTTATTGGCGGTGCCGAAAAAGATGAATCCCTGCAACTGCAAAATAAACGTCTTTTCACCTTGTTCGATCAGGGACTTGCGTTGGTTGGGACTGCGCGTGAAGCGGCTCTGCAACTCCGCTCCGGTGAGCGCATGTTTGGTGACACTGACGCGGCTGTAGTTGACGACAAACAATACAACCGCGGCCACGATCCCCACGCCCACGCCTTGCAGATATCCCAATGTGGCGATCACGATCAAGATCAGGAAGATGACCACATATTCCAATCTCGAAAAACTGAACCAGGACTGATAGATCCATTCATATAAGAACGATAAGCCAAAAAGGATGAGCAGGCTGCCCAGCATTATTTTGGGAACATAAGAGAGGGCAGCCGCTCCAAAGAACAGTGGCAACGCATATACAGCCGCAACCACCCAACCAGATACGCGGCTGCCCTTGCCAATCTTGTGGTTGATGGCTGTATCAGTCAACCCGTGATAGTTGACGGTACCACCCAGCAGCCCGCCGAGAATATTTCCCAGCCCGGTCATGCGCAACTCACGGTTCAAGTCGAGGTCCTGTCGAATGGTCAACTCGATGCCGCTGGCATTCAGTAATAGCGAGACCACGCTAATCATGATGATACTGGCCATGCCGCCCGTCTGCGCCAGTATGGAATTCCAATGGATCAATGCGATATCGGAAAGATGCAACGGCTGCCATAAGTTCGCATCAGAGAAGGGACCCAGCAGCCAGCCTTTTTCACTGAGCACGGAGATGGGTGTTCCAGCGAAAAACATAATGACATAAAAAAGGATAACGATCCCGATTAACATTCCAGGCAGGACTAAAAAATGGCTATAACGGTTCAGAATCAAGAGCATGATGAACGCGAGAATCAACCCCGGCACCCAGCGCCATACAATATCAGATTGGAATAATGCACCAAGGTCAGAAAAACGAAAGGAAGCATCCGACATCACTCCGATTCCACCCGTAACCAACAGCCAGCCGGTGCCTGCCAAAAAACCGCCTATGACTGGATAAGGAAGAAAGCGTACTAAAGAACCTAATCTAAACTGTCCCAATAGAACATAAGTTGAACCGGTTAGCACTGTTGTTAAAATGATGACGGCAACCACCGTAATGTATTTTTCCTGTGGTGGTGAAGCTACCATGCTCTGCATGACCCCCGCCGCCATGACCGCCAGGATGGCAGCAGGGGCATCCTGCGGGATTGCCATACTTCCTTTATAAGAACTGAATAGACTGAGCAATAGAAGAGGCGGTATCCCTCCAAGCAGGATAAAACCAATTCCGTTTGCTATGTAAGGCGAGTTGTCGCCTGCAAAGACCAGGGCGGAAAGTGAAATTGCAAAGATAACATTGATGACACCAACTACCAAACCAGCGCTTAATCCAGGAACGATCTGACTTCCAAGAGATTTAGATTCTGTGGACATTTTCGTTGCTCCTGAAAATATTTTATTAACTTATTACGCCAATCTTCGCACCGCCAGCAATGTGACATCGTCAAATTGCGGTGCGCCCTTTTGATAATCTACAAGAAAATCGAAAACAGCCTGGCAGGTTTGTTGTGCGGGGTTGTTAATCCCAAATTGCTTTACGACATTTTTCAAACCTTCATCGCCGAAACGAATTCCATCCACATTCCGGTCATCTGCGGCGCCATCCGAATATAAGAGCATAAAGCCACCGACAGGAATGATCAAACTGCGCTCCTCCACGATGGGATTATCGAATAAACCCAGCACCATGCCGTCCCCGCGTTCAGGGAAAGAGACAGTCCCTTGTGGGTCAAGGATGAGCGGCAGTTCATGACCTGCACGCGAATAACGGAATTCACCACTGGTCGTGTTTAATATCCCATAGATGACTGTGACGAACAAACCCTGTGCATTCATTTCCAGCAGCAGGTTGTTGACTCTTTCAAGCGCGATCGTAGTACTGACTCCGCTTTGGATCGAGGCGCGTAAGAGCGCGTGGCTTTGCGCCATGAAGATCGCGGCGGGCATGCCTTTGTCCGAAACGTCACCGACAATCAATGCCATGTGACTATCATCAAGCGGATAGACTCCGAAGAAGTCGCCTCCAACCGCCTGTGCCGGTTTCATCAATGCGCCGATGTCGTAACCGTCCATTTGCGGGATTTGAATCGGCAGGATGCTATATTGGATCTTGCGTGCCACTTGCAGGCTGTGTTCCAGTTTTTCCTGTTCGATGATTCTGGCTTGCGCGGCTTTTAATTCATCGTAGGCTTGTTGCAGTTTTTCGTTCTTATCGCGTAAATTGCGAATGTTCTCATTCAAGGCTTCGGTGAGACGCGCACTCAACACGCTTGCCATTTCATATGTCAACTCTGGATGAAGTTTTAACAGTTTGTTGAAGTCTGCATAGGTGATGGTGAGTAGACGCGCATCTTGTACGACTCGCGCAGTAGCGGTGCGCGGCGCACCTTGATTGAGCAATCCGATCTCGCCGATGAACTCGCCCGCCTGACGCAACCCTAAATTTGATTCTTCCGCGCTGCCTAACGCCCGCACGATCTCCACCTGCCCCTGCAGAATGACATAGAACTCGTCGCCAGCCTGTCCTTCCTGCAAAACCAATGTGCCAGCAGGCGCATCCCGACTTATATATTTCTCCAGCAGATGAGAAAGCTCCTCCGCTGGCAGAGACTTAAATAGCGGAACTTTGGATAAGTGCATGTTTTCTTTTTTGCTCATTTGGGTGACCTTTTCTTTATGTCGTTGCGAGCCTTCGGGCAACGAGCACACCTGCCTGATTTGCTATGAATTGCTAAGCAATTCAAAAATCACGGGCGGTGCCAGGAAGAACGCCCTCGCAACACCTGCACTTGAACGCAGGTTCAAGTGTGACATGATGGCCTCTTAACTATTTAACGCCAGGGACTCATTAAAGAAGCGCGTGGCTTCTTCGAAGTCGCCCGTTTCACGAGCGTGCTTACCTGCTTTTTCCAAATACGCGATCGCTTTGGGAATTTCATTAGCGGACTGCCAATGATGGGCGATCTCGGCATAGGGTGGGACGCTAAAGATAGTCTCCTCCAACAACTCCGCCACGGCGCGGTGTAGTTGACGACGCTGGGCAAAGAGCATCAGGTTGTACGCCGCTTCATGTGTTTGCGGATCTTTGAAGTTGTAACTGGAGGATTCATTCGGGCGTTTGATGAGCAAGTCCAAGTCGGCGAGGGTAACTAAATGCGCTTGCAGAGTCTCGCGTGGATGTTCTTCAGGATAGATGGCTGATAAGGATTCGAAAGTAAACAGTTGACCGATGACGCTCGCTACTTTGAGGGTCAATTGTTCGGCGGGCGAGAGGCTGTCAATCAGTTGAGCGCGTTCCAATGCAATTCCAGAATCGGCATCGTGCTCGGTGAGTTTACGAATTGGACGATAAATCGAAATCGGTTCGGTTTTGCCTTTGACCATGATCGGCGGCATGGACTCGAATTCAACCTGCGCCTGCGCGGCGTCATAGACTGAGTCGTTGCATAAGATGATCGCGCGCTGTCCGTCTGGAATTTTGGCGGAAGAAAGCGAAGCCGCCACCATCAAACGCGCGGCGAGGTTGGTGCGATCTCCAATGGCGCCATAGGTGCGGTGGCTTGAGCCGCCATACG
>CAZIYY010000026.1:16815-36293 GCA_964543585.1 uncultured Anaerolinea sp.
CCCACGCGCATCTGACCTGAAGCCAGCCCGATGTATAAGTCTGTCATATAAGAAAGTGATTCAGGCGGGGCGGCAAGTTCCAATGCGGTGAACACGGCTTGCGCGGCGTCATCCTTGTGGGCGATGGGTGCGCCGAAGACGATATAGATGTAACTGCCTTTATCGCCGACGGTGAATTGAATGATCGAGCCGTTATGCGGGGCAATGACTCCCTCCACCCATTGAATAAATGCATTGAGTTTTGCGCTTGCTTCGGAGTCGTTGTCGTAATCGAGCCCGCCGAATTTCATGAACAGCGCGGTGGCGGGGCGCAGTTCGGAGAGCATGTCGCTTTGACCTGTGCGCACCTTTTCAAAAACAGTTGGGTGCATCCACGGCTGGAGCTGGGATTCGGGGATGGCATCGTTCGCAAGCGGAGCCCACGGGCTGGGAGCAATCTCTTTTTTCAGCCCAGCCAGCACGGCGAATTGCTTTTCTTCGCGCCAATCAGAGACCTTGAATTTTTTCTCAAGCGAAGAGATACCTTCCGTAGACAGAATGATCTCGCCGCTTTCGGCCTCATGTTCGGCGTTGGCTAATGTCGAGAGGGTCGAACTAGCTAGAACGTCGATCAGATGCGCGGTTCTGTCGCCAACGACCATGCGGCGCGTAGGTCCCGCTGCCAGTGCCACTTTGATCGATAATCCGATCGTCTTACCATTGGGCGTAGTGATGGCGGCGAATTGATTCATGCCTTGCTGCATCGCAAAGGCGCAAGCCGCGGCGCGTTCCGCTGAAGAATCCGCGCGCGGGTTGCCGTTCAGGTCGAGATCATCGAACCAGCAGGTGATGGCATCGCCGCTGAAGCTGATAACAGCACCGCTGTAGCGATGGACTTCATCGATCAGCGCTGTGAAGACACGGTTGAGATGGCGGATCATTTCCTCCGCGCCGCGCTGCAAGCCCAATTCATTCGCCAGCGACTCGGTCAGTGTGGTGAAGCCTGATACATCCGCGAACAAGGCAGTGCCGTGCGCAACCTCGGGCAGGGAGAGCTGCTGCGCCATTGCCTGGCGGCGGTCCATGGGGATGTAGATCGCCACGGTCTCCGCCTTGGCGAGTTTTTTCTCTTCAATATCCAGTTGCATTTGGGCAAGCTGGCGTTTGAGGCGCTGTTCGCGTAAACGGACTTCATCTGCCATCTTGCGGAAGACGCGCGCCAGTTCGCCGAGCGCATCGGTGCGCGCCGCCACCGACTCGATCATGGCGGGTTCATAGGCGCTTTGTTCGATGGCGCTGGCGGCGTTCGTTAGAATTTCCACCTGGCGCAGGTTCTCGAGCGCCTCGCTGAACAATTGCGCGTTATGCAACGCCGCGCCCGCGTTGGCGGCGATGGTGGTCAGCAGGCGCAGGGAGTCATCGTTGAACAACCCCTCCTGTGTGGTGCTTTGCACGCTGATCACACCGATGGTGCCTTTGCCTGTTTTGATCGGCACGCCCAGATACGAAAGCGCTTCCTTTCCTGCGGGCGAGGCGCCAATCTCAAGTGTACGTTGATTGACATCACTGTTGATGAGCAATGCCTCGCCTGTTTGGATGATCTTGCTCGCCAGCCCTTCACCGAGAGTGAGTGTGGTAAACGTTTCGCCGATTTGATACGGGAAGTGGATGAGATTCGTCTGCGGATCGAGCAATGCCAGATAGACGATATCTGCATTGAAAATCTCCCGCATCTGACTCCCGATCAGCTGGATCGTGCTATCGAGCGCCGCCTCCGCTATAAGCGCCTGACTGACCTTACTGATGGCTTCGAGTTCGGCAGTGCGGTCTTCGGAAATTTTGAACAGGCGCTGAGTCTCATCGAAGAGGCGTGCGTTCTCAATCGCCGTGGCAGCTTGAGTGGCGAAGGCTTGTGCCATGTGAGCGTGCTCGGCGGTGTAGAAATCCTTCTCCAATTTATCGAGAGTGATCATGCCGATCATGCGTTCGCCAAACAACAGCGGCACACCCAGCCAACCGTGCACTCTCCTTTGTCCATGAGTTTCATCTTTGAAATGTTCAAAGCGCGCTGAAACATCCGCAATGATGGCTGGTTCGCGGCGGCGCACCACATCGCCCGAAGGATCATCCTGAGCACGCCAATCAAAACGATTGCCAAGCAGTTCATTCAGATTGGGGAAGCCATGTCCACCCACGATGACCATCGTATTGCCATCCAACTGCTGCACACTGCAACTGTCATATGGCACAACCTTACGCAGTTCAGACAGGATCAATTCAAACACTCCCTGTAAACTCAAGGTACTGCCGATCGCCAGCGCCGCTGCGCGTAAGGTCTCCGCTTGCTGGCGCGCAAGTTGTTCGGTTTCAAACAGCCGCGCGTTTTCGATAGCCGTGGCAGCTTGGGTGGCGAAGGCTTGCGCCATATGAGCATGGTCGGGGGTGTAAAAATCATTCTCCAATTTGTCGAGCGTCAGCATTCCAATCAGGCGTTCGCCAAATAAGAGCGGCACACCCAGCCATCCATGCACCCGTCCATGTCCATGGGTCTCATCTTTGAAATGCTCGAAGCGCGCTGAGACATCCGCAATGATGACTGCTTCGCGGCTGCGCACGACATCGCCAGCAGGATCATCCTGACCGCGCCAATCAAAACGATTACCGAGCAGTTCATCCAAATTGGGAAAGCCATGTCCACCCACAATCACCATGGTATTACCATCCAACTGTTGAACGCTGCAACTGTCATAGGGCACCACTTTGCGCAGTTCAGAGAGGATCAATTCGAACACATCCCGCAAACTTAAGGTACTGCCGATCGCCAGCGCCGCTGCGCGTAAAGTTTCAGCTTGCTGGCGCGCATGGCGTTCGGTTTCAAACAAGCGTGCATTTTCGATGGCAGCAGCGGCCTCAGCAGCAAATGCCATGGCAAGTTCTGCGAGTTTTTCGTTGTAAAAATCAGGTTCAAATTTGTCCAGCGTAATGACGCCGATCACACGCTCGCCAAATATCAACGGCGCGCCGATCCACCCGCGAATTTTTCCGCCGCCGTGAATACGACTCATGAAATGTGGGTGCTGTGAAACATCACCAAATACCTGCTGGCGTTTGGTGCGTAATACCTGCACACTGGGATTCGTTTCATCGTCCAGATCAAAACCAACCCCCAATAGTGCCTGTAAATCGTCAAAACCGCGCCCACCCACGATCACCAGGCGGTTGTTTTGTATCACCTGCACCGAAGAACTGTCATACGGCACCACCCTTTGCAGCTCGGTCAGAATGACTTCAAAGATATCCTGCAAGCTCAGTGTTTTGCTAAGCACCTGCGTGATGGCAAAGAGAGTCTCGGTGATATCTTTTGCTTCCTGTGTTTCTTTGAGCAGACGTTGGGTCTCGTCAAAGAGGCGCGCGTTTTCGATCGCCGTGGCGGCCTGGGCGGCAAATGCCATCGCCAACTGCGCATGTTCGTTTGTGTAGAAGAATGCTTCGTGCTTATCCAACGTCAACATGCCGATCAGCCGGTCGCCAAAAATCAAGGGGACACCCATCCAGCCATGAATGCTACCTGCACCGTGTTCACGATTCCTGAAGTGCTCGATGCTGGCCGAGACATCATCAACGATATGGGGTTGACGCGAATTGATAACGTACGAACTAAGGTCGCCTGCGGTGGTCGGGAATCGCAGTCCGATGAGTTCCTTTAGATTAATGAATCCATGTCCCCCCACAATGACGGCGTACTCTCCCTCCAACTGTTGCACAGAACAACTGTCATAAGGTACAACCTTTTGCAGTTCGCTGAGAATGAGCTCAAAGACTTCCTGAAGGTCGAGGGTTCGAGTGAGAGATTGAGTGACAGCCTGCAAAGTTTCGGCCTGCTCGCGAGCCACTTGCTGATTTCGATAGAGAGTGGCATTTTGAATGGCAATGGCAGCCTGAGTTGCAAGATTCTCCGCCAGACGCTGGTGTTCGAGGGTGAAATAACCTGGTTCGACCTTGTCAAGCGAGTACATCCCGATGGTTTTCCCACCTGCCACCAGTGGAACGGCCAGCCAGTTGCGGATATGTCCGGCCGTCTCAGCCACCACCCACCCTGGATATTCCTTCACATCCGGAATGATGAAGGTGGTTTGGTCTTCCACGACAGTATGGATATGCGGGAGGTTTTTGAATTCAAAACTTACGCCGATGGCTTGAGCAGGGTCTGCCACCCAACGCTCAAAACCGCGCGTCGCTCGGGCAGTGAGGTGCGTCTCGTGCTCCAGCAGAAAGACACTGCCGCTATCGTAAGGCACCACCTGATGCAGGAAGTCAAGGAGCGTTCCGAGGATGATATCGAGATCAAAGGTCTTGGTCAGCTCCACATTGGCCGTCCGCAATATCTCGGTTTCTTTGAAACGTTGTTGGGTTTCAGCGTACAAGCGTGCATTTTGGATGGCGATCGCTGCCTGCCGTGCGAGGCTCAACCCAAAATCCAGATCGGCTTGCGTGAAAGCTCCGGCGTCAACCTTGTCGCGCCAGACACTCAGCACACCAATGACAGCCTCGCCAATCAGCATGGGCGCGAACAGGATCGCGCGTGTTGTTTTGTCTTCTTCAGTGCCGGGAATATCGATGGCCCGCAGGTCGTTTTCAGGATCGTTGATGATTTCGGCAATCCCGCTTTGAGCCACATTACCAGACAATCCCTGTCCCAGGTGAGCGTCCCAATCCTTATAGATATCAGCATATTTACCAATCGCCACTGCGGCAGGCAGGCGACCATCCGGCTCCAGCAAGCGCAGGACAACATCGTGTGCATGTAACAGACCCATCGCACGCGAAGCAATGCGCTCGAGGACTATCGAAAGGTCAAGAGATGCCGATATTTCACGCCCGATCTCAGCCATCGTCGTGATCTCTTGTGTGTGGCGCCGGGTCTCATCGAGGAGACGCGCATTCTCGATCGCCAACTCTGCATTGCGCTGCTTCAATTGCTGTTCGAGTGTATCTTGCACAACTGTCGTTTTTTTGACCGTCGAACTCTTTTTTGTTTCAGCTTTTTTCGCCATCGCAGCCTCTACATCGGTTGGGGTGAGATATGGTTCAAAAATACAAGTTGATGAATAGTCCCCTTATGGCGATGTGTAATGGTATACGACTGTGCTTGCAGTTCCCAAATGAACTGACCATCTATGTACCAGCGCACTTTGTGGCTGCAGTTTTCTTCTGAGCATGTTTCTTGACAGCGGGTTTACCATAGTTGCGTTTTGCAACCGTCTTCCTAATCCCTTCTATTTTTTGTTAGTCTTCAGGTCGGTGTTTTTATGTCACCCAGCCTTACCGCACGGCTCGGTCAAAGTGAATAATATTTCCATTTTACTCTAGAAAGGAAAATGTTTACCGCATTTGTCCAAGATGCCGCAAATCCGGGCTTTGAGAGAAATCCAAAGAATAACTTTGCCATTTCTCATGAGCATGAAAAATATGTCCGATTGTGTGTATCCCTGCCCATGTGGATTCTATAGTGACCAAATATCAAAAGCGGATATCCGGCCCACTACTTGATCGCATCGATATTCACATTGAGGCACCAAGAGCGGATTACGAAAAGCTCAGCAGAGACCGTGTCGGAGAATCAAGTGAAGCGATTAGAGCACGCGGGCAGGCTGCGCGCGATACACAACGCAGACGGTTCTCGCACCTTGACTCCAAGCAGCCCATCTTCTGCAATGCTGATATGCGCGTCGGGGAGGTGAGGCAATTTTGCCAGTTGCAGAACGAGGGTCAGAGTTTGATGCGAGCGGCGATGAGTCAGTTGAATCTGTCAGCGCGCGCCTATCATCACATCCTGAAACTGGCGCGTACGATCGCGGATCTTGTGGGAAGCGAAGACATCCAATCCGCTCATCTGGCGGAGGCGCTACAATACCGCCCGAAGCTGATGTTGAGCTAGTGATTTAATGCTCTGGCTATATCCTGCCTATATCCCGCCCATATCCCGCCTATATCTCCAGTCCACTGTTCGTTCGATGATCCTTCGCTATTCCTTCGTAGCGGTCAGTTTCCCCGTCCTGGTAACTCATCACTCATCTCGCTAGAAACTTCTCAAATATAGTTCTGTCGATACTATCTTTGATGCGGCTATTGCCCTGATTGCCCGTCATGCCGAGCGGTGAGTCGTAGGGTGATAATACCACCCTCCATAGAAAATCTTTCCCCCTTCACGTTTCTCTCGATTCTGTCCCACAAGATTTGATCGGTTTGCTTGCGTTGTGTCCCAAGGTCAATTAGTCTAGGGAAATTCAAACACCAGCACTGGACGCCCACTGGGCACCGTGCGGGGAATGAGCCGCCGCAAACGGTCTGGGGCGGCGCGCGGGTCGAGCAGGCCATCACGCACAAAGGCGAGGAGTTGCTCAAATTGTGCTTCGGTGAGGACAATGGGAGTGGATAGGGCAGGGTCGAGGCGGGCCAAGACAGGAGCGATTGGACCCAGTGGGCCGCTCAGGTCGGCGGGCAGATTCTGACCGGCAGTGGTGTAGTTCAATGACGAGTCCATTACATTCAGGTGATGGCGAATTGCATCGTCCAAATGCGTGAAGGCTCCGTTATGCATAAAGGTCGGCTGCAGGGCCACATTGCGGAGCGGCGAGGTGCGAAATTTGTAACGGTCGGAAGGGCTGCCAGTGATTTGCTCCAAACCAAAGTCTTCATTGAGGCCCGGCCCATCAAAAGTGGCGTTGGTCAAGGAGGGGGCAATCTGTGGAACTCCAAGCACATGCTCTTGAAAATCACTAAACATCTCATTGGACCGTCCCGCCACGCTGTGACAGACCGAGCATTGGGCTGCGCCGAAGAACAATAGGGCCCCTTGCTTTTCGGCCACGGTCAACGCACCGAGTTCGCCGCGCGCAAAACGGTCAATGGGCGCATTCGCAAACGTAAGCGTGAATTCAAATTCGGCAATAGCCTGTGCAAACATCTCATAGGTGATGGGCACTCCGGCTTTGACTGCGGGAAAACTTTTGGCGAACAATTTATGGTAAGTGGTGTCGGCGTTTAAGCGATTGATGACTTCGGCCCGAATGGCGTCGTTATCGCCGACGAAGTCGAACCCGGCAGCTTCATTTCGCTCGGTAGGCGGGATGAAGGCTTGGGCGGTGAGCAGGTGCGGCTGGCCGGAAAGTGTAAGTCCCTCGGGGAGTGGAAACTGGAAACCAGCGCGATTGTCGAACGGGTCGCCGGAGAGCGCGGCAAAGCGCGAGTTCCACATGAGCCGAGGAAAGAAGACGGTATTGATGACCATGGGCGCGCGGCGCATATTGCGCGGACCGGCCCGATGCGGCCCCACCACCTCGTTGCTGTCAACGCCAATGGCGATAGATTGGGTATCGCCAAAACCGGCGGTGGGCGAGTGACAGCCCGCGCAAGTGTTGTCGTTGTTTAAGCCAGTGATCGTGTCAAACCATAGATCCCGCCCCAGATCAGCTAATTGCATATCCAGTTTGCGGCCCAGCCGCTGTTCTAGCGTGGACTCGATCTGGCCGGTGAACCTGGCCTGAAGCAACACTGCTTGCAACTCTTCGTCGAGCGACCTGACCTGAGCCGATGCACGCAGATGGGGCGTGGCCGCAATGGAAACACCCAACAAGCACAGACTGAGGAATATCCAGAGAGAGAAGTGGATGATGAATTGTTTTGACATGGTGAGCCTTCCAGGCAGAGCGTGACTACAGAGCTCAGCTCAATCGAGTTTATGAGAACCTGCGCGGATGAGCACGGACGCCCACGGATTGTTTATGCTCTATGTTCGTCCGTGCAGTATGCTCCCGCTCAACTCGTTATTACAGGGGGTCGCAGGCGAATATGTCGCCCCGGGTGCTAATTTGCTCCCAATTATCCTGGGGTGGCCAGTAGGACTCAGTGTACGTCCAGCGCCAGTTAAAGCCAACGCTATAGTGCGGGCCGGGGCCATTCAGCACAAAAGTATCGTTCATACTGATCATGTGCGTGCCGCTTGGTAGGGCAGTATCGACGCTGTAATTTTGATACACAAAGGTATGTACGCCGCCGTTACTATCGGTGGCTACACCTTTGATCACATTATTGATGCGAGTTTCGGTGCTTCCATCCTCCAGCGTGCGGGTGTTGATGATGGCCACGCTCTCGCCCGACCCGGAGACGGACACTCCGGCAGGGAGTTCGGGGCATTGGTTGGCGGGGATGGTAAAGCTCACAGGGCCAGAGACCACTTGATGGTCGGCGGCGGGAGCCGCTCCGGCTGAGAATACACCAACGAACAACATCAAGGCGAGCAAAACATGAAACATAAGCTTACGAGAAAGGGACATGGGTTTCTCCTTGTAGATATTGAATAAACGGATCGAACGCGTTTGGCATGGTTACGGCTCACAACAGACATGGTCTTGATCATCGAGGGATAATTTATTTTGTCATCCTCCTCATTCCCCGGCATTGCCGGATAAAAAATCGCCGATCCATAACGAATAAATCTGGATGGATATTCCTCGCCTGGATGGCCCGTATCAATGGCGTAGGAGTAAGGTGCGCGGAACTCTTTACAACGGGAAGGGCGCAACGTTGAAAGCAATTGAGTCGCCGGCGATGGAAATAGTCAGCCAGGTGGATCTGGAAACAAAACGATTGTTAGACATATTTTCCTCCAAACTAAAATATAATGGGACTCTCAAAGGAAACAAGTCTGTCCGAATTGTTGCACTCGCCCGCCTATTCATCGTCTCGGAAATATGAGAGTTTCCCCTGGAGACGGTGAAGCGACGCCTGAAAAGTAAAGTAATGGCATGAGTAGTTCTATACTTCGTTACTTGCCTCGCAAGCTTGCCCTACATTTCACGTCCAATTCAGGAGGAAGACCATGCTGCAGATCCAGCTTCTCGGGCAATTTGAGGTTCGCGCAGATGGCAAGCGCATCTCGATTGCTTCGCGCCCAGCCCAATCGCTTTTTGCCTTTCTGATCCTCACTGCTGGAACAGCTCATCGCCGTGAAAAACTGGCAGGCATGTTTTGGCCAGATACATCCGATGAGAATGCGCGTAAGAATCTCCGCCAGGAATTGTGGCGCATCCGAAAGGCATTCTCATCAGCGTCCCAACATGACGAGATCGATTACCTGCTCGCCGATGAATTTACCCTGGGCTTCAATCGAGACGCGGAATACTGGCTAGACGTTGCGCAACTGGAGCGGCCCGATCTCGATTTGCCTGCTTTGCTCTCGAACCTGTCCGCGTATCAAGGCGAGCTCCTACCTGGCTTTTATGAAGACTGGATCGCACTCGAACGCGAACGCATCCAATCCGTCTTCGAAGCGCGCATGGAACAACTGCTCGAGCAACTAATCGTTGCCGAACGCTGGATTGCAGTGCAGGAGTGGAGCGAACGCTGGCTTTCCTTTGGGAACACCCCTGAATCTGCATATCGCGCGCTAATGCTTACATCAGGTGTGCGCGGGGATATCGCCAAAGTCGCCGCGATTTATCAACGCTGTACGGATGAATTACTGGAACATCTTGGTATTGAACCATCTGCTGAAACCCGCGCCCTCTATGATGGCTTGCGCAAGGGCACCCATACGCCTCACAGTGCGGCACTCCAGCAATCCGGCACAATCACTTTTTTGTTTACCGATATCGAAGGCTCCACTCATCTGCTCGACTATTTGGGAGATCATTATGCACTTGTATTGGCGGAGCATCACGAGCTCCTACGCGCTGCCATTCAGAAATGGAATGGGCACGAAGTGGATACGCAGGGCGATGCGTTCTTCGTCACGTTCAACCGCGCCCTCGATGCCGTGCACTGTGTGACGGAGGCGCAACGTGCACTTGCTGCTCACTTATGGCCACAAGGCAAAGGCGTGCGCGTGCGTATGGGCTTGCACACCGGCGAGCCGTTGATCTCTTCCACCGGCTATGTTGGCATGGATGTGCATCGCGCCGCCCGCATTGGCGATGCAGGGCATGGTGGGCAGGTACTTTTATCGCAATCCACACGCGAATTGGTGATCCACGATTTGCCATCCGGTTTGACGATTCGGGATTTGGGCGAGCATCGCCTCAAGGATCTGAAATACCCGACACCCATTTATCAATTGTTGATCGAAGGATTGCCCACGGAGTTCCCGGCATTGCGCACGAAATTTACCGGTACCGAGGCACCTACACCTGGTGAGCCTCCGTTTAAGGGTTTGCAGTATTTTGATGAAGCTGACTCAGATCTCTTCTTTGGGCGTGAATTGCTCACTGCTAAATTAGTGAATCGTCTACGTGAACTTTCCTCTTCGTCAGAAGGAGGCGAGCCGGCGAAGTTTTTGTCGGTGATTATCGGCGCATCGGGCAGTGGCAAATCCTCATTGGTGCGAGCCGGATTAATCCCCGCCCTTAAAAGGGGGCAGGTCCTTATCGATGGAATAAAGCCGCCAGAGGGCAGCGCCGATTGGCGAGTCCATATCATCACACCCACGGCGCACCCGCTCGAAGCGCTGGCAACTGAATTGACGCGCGGTTCGGAATCAGTCACCGCCACAGCCACTTTGATGGACGATCTCATTCAGGACCCGCGCAGTCTTACTCTCTTTCTTGCCCGTCAAGCTCCGGAGCTGCACACCTTGCTGGTGCTCGATCAATTTGAAGAGTTATTCACACTTTGCCGCGATGAATTTGAGCGTGAAGCCTTCATCGATAATCTGCTGACGACGCTCGATCAAAGCGGGAGTAAGGTCACGATCATTCTCACTTTACGCGCGGACTTTTACGCGCACCTCGCCCAATATCCTGAATTACGCGATGCCGTCGCAAAGCAACAGGAGTATATCGGTCCGATGACCACGGATGAATTACGGCGTGCTATCGAAGAGCCGGTCAAACGCGGTTACTGGGAGTTTGAAGCGGGACTGGTGGATCTGATCCTGCGGGATATCGGCGATGAACCCGGGGCGTTGCCTTTGCTGTCTCATGCTTTGCTTGAAACATGGAAACGGCGCGCGGGACACAGACTTACGCTCAAAGGTTATGCCGATGCGGGTGGTGTGCATGGTGCAATTGCACACACAGCAGAGAGTGTCTATCAAAATCTTTCGACTGAGGAACAGATCATTGCCCGAAACATTTTCCTGAGGTTGACCGAATTAGGCGAAGGGACGGAAGATACGCGCCGGCGTGCAACTTTTGACGAGTTGATGTCACATGCAGAAAATGCCGCGGAAGTGCGGGCAGTGATGAACATCCTGGCCGAGGCACGACTGATCACACTCGGGGAAGATACCGCGGAGGTGGCGCATGAAGCGTTGATCCGTGAATGGCCGACCCTGCGTGAATGGTTGAATCAGGATCGCGAAGGCTTGCAGTTGCATCGCCATCTAACAGAAGCAACGCATGAATGGGAAGTGCTGGATCGCGAGATCAGCGTTTTGTATCGCGGCTCGCGTCTGGCTCAAGCGAATGAATGGGCAGCGATCAACCCCCTGGCATTGAACGCACAGGAGAATGCTTTTCTGGAAGCCTCCAATCGACAATCCCATTTGGAGGAACTGGAACGTGAAGCACAGCTTCAACGTGAATTGGAAGCCGCCCAAAAACTGGCGGAGACGGAACGGTCAAGAGCAGAAGAGCAGGCGCATTCTGCCCACCGCCTGCGGACGCGGAACCGCGTCATCACAACGGTAGGATCGATCGCAGTCATCCTGGCATTGCTGGCCGGACTATTTGGCGTGCAATCCAATCAACAGCGCGTCGCAGCGGTGAAAGCTCAATCCGATGCCGAAGCAAATTTCCGGCAAGCAGAAGCGCAACGTCTTGCAGCAGAGGCAAACCGTTTGTTGTTGGGCGGCGGTAATCCCGAACTGATCGCCCTGCTAAGCCTGCGATCCATGAATACTCAATATACTTCCCAGGGAGATAGTGCCTTAGCCGCAGCGTCACGGTTGGATTATCCGGAGCAAATCATTGTTGGTACCAGTGCGGCCTTCTCCCTGGCGATTTCACCGGATGGGAAGTATCTCGTCATCGGTAGAGAAGATCATAGCGTACGCTTATATGATGTGAAAACAGGAAAGGAAATACGTCAGTTTGTGGGTCACACCAATACTGTGCTCAATGTGGCATATTCACCGGATGGTAAATATATTGTTACTGGAAGTTCCGATAAAACAGCACGAGTTTGGGATGTTGCAACGGGTCAGGAGGTGCGCAAGTTCACCTGGGATAGAAGGACGTTGGGAAGCGTTGCGTTTTCCCCCGATGGGAGATATGTGCTTGGTGGCGCGCCAGCGCGAATATGGGAAATCGCAACGGGTCAGGAGGTGCGCCAATTTATTAGCGAGTCGGGCACAGTCGAAAGCGTAGCATTCTCCCATGATGGCAAGTCTATTGTGACCGGTAACGATGATGGAAGCGTCCAACTATGGGATGCACAAACGGGGCGGGAATTGCATCACTTCACCGGCCACAAAAATTTTGTAATTGTGGTTCGTTTCTCACCGGATGACAAATTTGTACTCACATCCAGCGCAGACGATACAGCCCGCTTATGGGATACAGCAACCGGCAATGAACTGCAAACATTTACCGGACATACAGACGATGTCAATAGTATAGCTTTCTCTCCAGATGGAAAGTATGTGTCTACCGCTTCCGCCGATGGCACGGCGCGAGTATGGGATATAACGACTGGGCAGGAATTAGAACAATTTCCCTGTTCCTCCTTACCTGTGGCTGATTTGGTATTCTCGCGCGATGGCAAGTCAATCTGGGCCGTCAGTTTTGATGGAATGGCGCGATTGTGGAGTATCGAACCAAGCGCTGAATTACCTGTTTTTCAGGATGGCAGCATAGTGAATGGCATCGCATTTTCATCCGATGGAAAATTCATCCTTACAGGTGATTCGGTTGGAGTCGCCAGGCTATGGAATGCCAGCACAGGTCAGTTGTTACGTGAGTTCATAGGTCACACAGACGCAATCAACTACGGAGTCGCTTTTTCCCCAGACGGCAAGAAAGTAGTCACGGGTAGTTGGGACAAAACAGTGCGGCTATGGGATATTACCACCGGTCAGGAATTGCGCCAATTTACGGAACATACCCAGGCTGTTCACAGCGTGGCTTTTTCTCCAGATGGTAAATACCTTCTTACGGCAGCGCATGATACTGCGGCAGCAGGGCATGATGGGGTGCGAATCTGGGATCCTGAAACGGGTCAGCAAGTACACTACTTGAGCGAGGTAGACCGAGTTTGGAGAGCAGTTTTCTCTCCGGATGGAAAATATATCGCAACTGCTAGCGGCTCGGATGATGGTACACAACTTTGGGATGCAGCGACCGGTAACATGCTTCATCGCTTTACAGGCACTGTGGGCATCGAGGGCGTAGCCTTCTCACCGGATGGCAAATACCTGCTTAGTGCTGGTTTCGACGGCATTGCATGGCTTTGGGATGTCCAAACAGGGGAGATGGCGCGCCAGTTTGTGGGCCATTCCAATTATATCAATGCGGTGAGCTACTCGCCAGATGGTAAATATGTAGCCACGGCAAGCTATGATGACACAGCTCGACTATGGGATGCCCAAACCGGTCAGGAAGTTCGCCGTTTTACCGGCCACGATCTTTTTGAAAATGTGGTTTTTTCTCCAGATGGGAAATTTATTCTCACCGGCAGCGATGATGGCACTGCGCGCCTATGGGATGTGGATTATCACACTACAATGAAATATCTCTGTTCCTTCCTGCGTGATTTCACCGACGACGAGCGAGCGCAGTATGGAATCACAGATGATGCTCCTACTTGCCCAGCAAAGTAAAAACAAGATAACTTGTCAATATCACCTCTCTATTTTTACTACCATGAAAAACTTGCTCAATTGTGTACATCCCTGCCCTTGTGGATTTTATGGGGACAGCCAAAAGCCCTGTACCTGTGCAGCTCCGGTTGTTACGAAATATCAGAAACGGATCTCAGGTCCACTGCTTGATAGAATTGACATCCACATCGAGGTGCCTCGCGTGGATTACGAAAAGTTGAGCGGGGACCGCGTGAGCGAATCAAGTAACGCGATTCGGGAACGTGTCGAGAAAGCGCGTCAACTTCAGCGGAAACGCTTCACGCCTCAAGGACTATCAACCGACGTGATCTGCAACGCGGATATGCGCGTCGGGGAGGTGCGGCAATTTTGTGAGTTGCAGGCTGAAGGTCAGAGTTTGATGCGGGCGGCGATGACGCAGATGAATCTTTCAGCGCGCGCCTATCATCGCATCCTGAAACTCGGGCGTACAATTGCAGACCTAGCCGGGAGTGAAGAGATCCAATCCGCGCATCTGGCGGAGGCGCTACAATATCGCCCGAAGATCATGATGTAAATATAGCAATGGATGATCAAAAATATGGCCTGTTGTTCGAAAATTTCATTTGAGGACCTGTGAATATGAGATAAAATATCTCAAACCTCATGTTCAAAAGCCTGCGAGTAAAGACCGACTCCGAAAAAACTGATCCTGGCTTTGGGGATATTTTCATCTCCCAATCGATCGGGGACGATGCCGCAAACCGTTGGATGCGACATCCAAACTGCCCGGCTCGTAACGTGTGCCTTATCTGCAAAACTCAAGGTAGCATGACCTATGTAAAAAAGCAAAAGGATCAATTGATATGACCGATGATCATCAACGCATCCGCGCCCTGTTCGAATCGGGCTGCGCAGCCTGGAACCGCGGTGACATCGATGGCTATCTGGCCGATTATTGGCATTCTGACAAAGTACGCTGGGTTTCCGAAGGCACAGTCCGCTACGGCTTTGAAGCGATTGCCGCTGCGTTCAAGGCTCGTTTCGATTCACCAGACAACATGGGTAGATTGGAAGTGGCCAATCTTGAGATTCAGCTTCTTAGAGAGAGCGACGCATTGGTATTTGGCGCCTGGACACAAACTACGCGTACGGCCAGGCGTCATGGCGTATTCACAGTACACATGAAAAAGATTGATGGCGAGTGGCTGGTTGTTTCGGATCACAGCTCCACCAGCGGTTAGTCCATTGAAGGCAATGCGCCAGCTAACCCTCCGCTGCAGCGGATGCGGCTATGCCGCGGTGTAACTAGCCGGTCTCTGTCACTAGCGTTTGAGTTCGCAACCGTTCGGGGCTATCATTGCCGCGCCGCTGAGCTCAACCGTTAGGCGGGCTCTACTATATAATGGGGATTCAGAAAGCTCCAGGCTTCAGGGACTCAGCCCAGTTCTCTACCGTTGACATGCCTGCCTCGCAAACTTATAATGACGGCGTGCGGAAGTTCACACTGAATCAGGCCGCACGTGTCCCGAAGATGTCGGCACGTATGTTTAGACCCACTAAGCGCATCTTTCTATAGAAAGCGGAAGTGAAACGTTGCTTTTACCGCTTGTTTCATAAATAAGTAAAGTTTTTGGATTGCTTTGTAGGTCCAAATCAAAACTTCAACTTTACAAAATTATGCGGCACTCCGTAAAATCGCTTCCACGTCCCTTCCTTTTGACGATCCAGCTAATTGATCAACTTAGAAATTCCCAAACCACTTTTCCTGAGGAGGATGAGATGTATCAATCCAAACGAAGTCCCTTGATGATTTTAGTTTCCATCGCGCTTGTGATTCTCACGGCGTGCGGCACGACGGCACCCACCGCTGCCCCTGCAGGTCCGCAGGCCACGGAGGCTCCGGCAACCGCCGCGCCGACCGAGGCACCTGCCGCGACAGAGGCCCCGATCAGCGTGGAGAACACGCTAACGATAGATAGCAACATCGACGACTTGATTACGTTAGACCCAGCCGTGGTGTACGAGTATAGTGGCATCCTGATTGCCCATAATGTGTATCAGACCCTAGTGACGTTCGTTGGGGCTGATATGCAAACGATCAAGCCAGGCCTCGCCGATAGCTGGGACACCCAGGATGCCGACGATCACTGGGAGCTGACCTTCAAGCTTCACCCCGGCAACAAGTTCGCCAGCGGCAACCCCATCACCGCCGATGACGTGGTGTATTCCTTCAACCGCGAGCTAACGATCCAGCCTCCGCCCCCGCCGGTGTTCTTGTTTACTGATATAGCTGGTCTCACAGCTGACAGCGTGACGGCAGTGGACCCCGAGACGGTCCAGATCAACCTGCCCAAGACGAGCAGCCCCGGCGCATTCCTGGCGATCCTGACCAATAACATCGCTAGTGTCGTGGACTCCAAGGAAGTGAAGGCTCATGAGACCAATGGCGATAATGGCACAGCCTGGCTGCTCGATCATTCGGCTGGAAGCGGCGCGTATGTGATAGATCACTGGACCAAGGATGTGGAAGTGCTGCTGACAGCCAACCCAAACTTTAGCGGCGACAAGCCA
This sequence comes from uncultured Anaerolinea sp., assembly GCA_964543585.1. Taxonomy (GTDB): domain Bacteria; phylum Chloroflexota; class Anaerolineae; order Anaerolineales; family Villigracilaceae; genus Defluviilinea. Next base: position 33,164 of record CAZIYY010000026.1, read on the forward strand.
GCCCTCACCTCGGTCCTGATCAGTCATGTGCCTGAGTCAGCCAACCAGCTTACCGCGCTGCAAGCGGGCGACGCCGACATCGCCTTGAATCTGACCGCCGAGCAGTTAGCCACCCTCAGCGGAGATGCGGCCAGCGTCAAAGGCCAGGATCTGCGGCTGTTCTACGTGGGGATGAACGCCACTATGCCTCCCCTGGACAAGGTCGAAGTGCGCGAGGCACTGCGCACGGCAATAGACTACGATGGCATCGTCAACGACCTGCTCTCGGGTAACGCCCAGAAGGTGCAGACGGTCATCCCTTCACCCATGTTTGGCTTCAACAGTGACGCGCCGTTCCAGCAGGATATCGATGGCGCCAAGGCTTTGCTCGAAAAAGCTGGCGTCAGCGACGTGAGCCTTGAGATGTTGATCTCGAGCGGTGCTGCGCCGGGTGGTGTGCAATGGTCCGATCTGGCTGCCAAGCTCCAGTCGGACTGGGCCCAGATTGGCGTCACCGTCAATATCAAGCAGGTGGCGCAGTCTGAATTGCTAGCTGCATATCGCGAGCAAAAGGGCCAACTGGTTCTGATCCTGTGGGGTCCCGATTTCGCCGACCCTGACACGAATGTGACGCCCTTTACGAACTACGATGCGCACTCTATCGCCTGGCGTAACGCATGGAACGATCCCATTGGTACCAAGTCACATGACGCGGCGCTGATGACGGATCAGGCAGAACGCGAGGCGGCTTACAAGGAGATCACCGAGTACGTGCTGCACAACGGTCCATATGCGGTCCTTTACCAGCCCGCCGCGTTGTTCGGCGTCCGCTCCACTGTTCAAGGCTTCGAGTGGAACCCGATGGGCTTTACCGACTTCTGGTCCATCACTAAGATCGCCTAGTCTCCCCCTCACTCGATTCCCCACACGCCGGCTGGCGAAAGCCAACCGGCGTGATCCTGCCGCCTTCCGCCTGCCATGACCCTGCTCTCTTATTTGCTCCGACGGTTAGTAGGCTTTGTTGGTGTGATGATCGGGGTTTCGATTATTACTTTCGGCCTGTCACACCTCGTCCCGGCCGACCCGGCCATCGTGGCGCTGGGTGACCACGCCACCGACGCGCAGATCAATGCCTTCCGCGAGAAATATGGGCTGAACAAGCCCGTGCCCGAGCAATATTGGATCTACATCACCAACCTGTTGCAGGGCGACCTAGGAATCAGCCTTCGCACCCGGCGACCCGTGGCGGCTGATCTGCACAGTTTCTTTCCGGCAACGTTTGAGCTGTCGCTGACCGCGTTGATCCTTTCCATCCTGATCGGCATCCCGGCCGGGGTCGTCTCGGCGACGGCGCGCAACCGTCTGCCGGACCATGTCGTGCGCATCGTCTCACTGATTGGCGGGTCTGTTCCTATTTTCTGGCTGGGCCTGATTCTGATCGGTTTCTTCTATGGCCGCCTGGGCTGGCTGCCGGGTGGCGCCCGCATCGACAAGTTCATCCCACCTCCGCCGCCGGTCACAGGCTTGTTCACCGTGGACAGCCTGCTGGCCGGGGACTACAAAGCACTTTGGAGCAGTATACATCATTTGCTCCTGCCGGCGCTGGCTTTGGGCTATTTCTCCACTGCAATTATCGCTCGCATGATGCGCTCGAGCATGCTCGAGGTGCTGCCCCAGGTGTACGTACTGGCGGCGCGCGCCAAGGGTTTACGCCAGGGGACGGTGGTGTGGCATCACGCGGCTCGCAACGCGCTTATCCCCACTGTGACGACGATCGGGGTGACCTTTGGCAGCTTGCTCTCGGGTGCCGTGCTGACCGAGACCATTTTCAGCTGGCCGGGTTTGGGGCGCTATGCCACCAACTCGGCGATCAACCTCGACTTCCCGGCGGTGATGGGTGTGACCTTACTTGCGGCGCTCGTCTACACGGTCGCGAACCTGGTCGTGGATGTGGGTTATCACTGGCTCGACCCGCGGATCCGCAATGGCTGAGACACTCTCTACGCCTGCCCGGCCCCGCCGCCCGGCCTGGCGGCGCAGCCCACTGACTGTGGCCGGCTTAGCACTGATTGCCATATTGGCCCTGATTGCGGTATTGGCTCCCCTTCTCGCGCCGGCCGATCCCCTCAAGCAGGTCCTCTCCACTCGATTGAAGCCACCTTCGGCGGCGCACTGGTTGGGCACCGATCAGCTCGGCCGGGATGTACTCAGCCGGATGATCTATGGCGCGCGCATCTCGCTGTTGATTGGGACAGTAGTTGTGGGCTTGGCGGCCAGCGTCGGCACATTCGTTGGGCTTGTCGCGGGCTATGCCGGCGGCTGGCTGGACGAGGGCCTGATGCGCCTGACCGACGTCTTCTTCGCTTTCCCCGCGCTCATTTTGGCCATGGCCATCTCGGGCGCGCTCGGTCCCAGCTTGACCAACGCCATGATCGCCATTGCAGTGGTAACCTGGCCCGTTTATGCCCGGCTGGTGCGGGCGCAAGTGCTATCGCTGCGCGAGCGCGAGTATGTGGAGTCGGCGCGTAGCCTCGGCGCTTCGGCGGAGCGCATTGTGTGGCAGCATATTCTGCCCAACAGCCTGGCGCCCCTGCTGGTGCAGGCCAGCTTCGACATGGGCGGCGCGATCCTTTCTGCAGCCGGGTTGAGCTTTATTGGTTTTGGCACCCAGCCCCCCACTGCCGAATGGGGCGTAATGATCAGTGAGGGGCGCAATTACATCGCCACCCATTCCTGGCTGTCGCTATTTCCGGGCCTGGCAATCCTGTTCACCGTTGCCGCCTTTAACCTCATTGGGGATGGACTGCGCGACGCACTTGATCCACGGTTGCGTGGAACTGGGTAACTGGCGCTTCATCTACCCTCAGCATGAGACAAGTCGCTTGTCATTGCGTTGATTGAGGAGTCATTCATGGGTCGTTTATTTGGTATCGCGGGAGTGCAAATGTCAGTCGTGCGTTGGGATGCAGACGCAACGTTCGAGAAAATGGCTGACCTCACAACGAACATTCAAAAACAATTCCCATGGGTCAGTATGATCGTGTTTCATGAGTTGGTCGTGCCAGGGTTGGTACAGTTCGTGACGCCTGAAAATAAAGACTGGTGGAAGAAAAATAGCGGACCGGTGCCGGGTCCGCAAACGGATCGGCTG
>CAZIYY010000027.1:0-36209 GCA_964543585.1 uncultured Anaerolinea sp.
ACTGTTATTAAGGTGCTTGCACTTTTTCTGTTACACAGCTCGTTGCAGTTCACAATTAGAGATTAGAGACTGGAGATTTGTTGTCGCCCAATCGAAATAGTTGAAAGCCTGCTTTTTCCCATTCGTCAGAATTCCAGGCGTTGACAGTGTCAATCGCAATACGCGCTTTTGTTTTTGATGCAACTTCGTCAGGCTTGAGATTTTTGAATTCGGTGTGCTTTACGAGAAGCAATATTGCATCCGCGTCGTTGATTGCAGATTCAAAGCTGGAAGCCATGTCAATGCCTTTCATATCTGCGTCTGGCTTGAAGGGTTCCCACGCTTTGACTTGCGCGCCTTCTTTTTGAAGTAAGTGAACCACTCCTGTTGCAGGGCTTTCGCGCAGGTCATCTACATCAGGTTTATATGCGAGTCCAAGCGCGGCGATTTTTTTTTCTGTGAGTGTCCCCAGCGCCTGCTTGACTTTTTCAACCACAAAATGCGGTTGCGCGTCGTTGACCTGACGCGCCTGATAAATGAACGAAGTCAGTTCGGGCGCGGCTTCCACGAAGAACCAAGGGTCCACACTGATGCAGTGACCGCCGACCCCAGGTCCTGGATTGAGGATGTTGATGCGCGGGTGGCGGTTGGCAAGGCTGATGGCTTCCCACACGTCCACGCCGAATTTTTCTGCGAGGCGCGAGAACTCGTTTGCGATGGCAATGTTTACGTCGCGGGTGGTGTTCTCCATCAGTTTGACCATTTCGGCAGTAGTCGCATCCGTTTCGATGATCTCGCCTGTGACGAAGGTTGCGTAAAAGTCGTGCCCTGCCTTCGCAGATTCTGGCGTAATGCCGCCGACCACACGATCATTCTCGACAAGTTCGCGCATGATTTGTCCCGGCAGAACCCGCTCGGGTGAATAACAAAGATAAAAATCAATGCCTGCCTTCAACCCTGATCTTTCAAGGATCGGTTTGACCAAATCCATTGTCGTCCGTGGGGGAGAGGTGGATTCGAGGATCACCAAATTCCCTTTGCGAAGATGCGGCAGAATGGCTTCAGTCGCTGAGATGATCGCACGCATATCTGCGAGTTTGTATTTCTGTCCGTTGTATTCGCCTTGACCATCCTCTCTGAATGGAGTTGGGACGGCGATGATAAAAGCATCAGCTGCTTCTGGTCGCGTTGAGACTGAAAAATTTCCAGAGCGAATCGCTTGCGTGACTACATCGCGCAAGCCCGGCTCGTGGATGTGTATCTCGCCCCTTTGCAATGCGCTGACGATGTTTGGGTTAATGTCCACGCCAAGGACTTTGAGTCCATGTGTGGCAAAGGTGGAGGCGGTCGGCAGTCCGATGTAGCCGAGACCGAGGACGCAGACTTTTTGGAAGTTCAATTAGACTCCTTACCTCCTCCCAACCCCCTGCATTTTCTGTAAGCAAAATGGAGGTGGCTGCTAGGGTGGTGGGGGCTAGACATCCGCTTATTATACAGCCTCAGCGATGCGCCTCTTTGGAAAACCTTTCATGATGAATCTCGTAGATATGTTTGGGATTACTTTGTTGTATAATGAATTGGAGAAGTTATGGACTTCCTGCTTGATCCGAATGTCGCTTACCTGGTTTTATTGGGCGGGGTTCTGCTCAGTTTTCTGGCAATCATCACGCCGGGAACGGGGTTATTCGAAATAGGGGCGTTCTTCTGCATCGCGCTGGCGGGCTACGCGATTTATAACCTTTCGTTTACTGGATGGGCGTTGGTTATCATGGCGCTGAGTATCCTTCCCTTTATTTATGCGATCCAAAAACCGAAGCGTGAATTGTATCTTGGGTTAGCCATCCTATTGATTGTTGTCGGTTCTGTTTTCATTTTCCCGCGCGTTGAAGGACAAGCCTCGGTTAATCCATTGGTAGCAATTGTGGCATCGAGTCTGGTGGCAGGCTTCTTGTGGATCGCTGTCCGCAAATCCATCGAAGCCGCAAGCGCAAGACCATTACACGACCTTGAAGGGTTGGTGGGGCAGGTCGGGGAGGCCCGGACAAGTGTCCACGACGACGGAAGCGTACAAGTTGATGGAGAGTTGTGGTCTGCTCGTAGTGAAAAATCCATTTCTGCGGGGAGTATGATCCGCGTTGTTCGTCGCGATGGCTTTGTTGTGGTTGTTGAAAAAGTAAATTCGTCTAAATCCCAATTCAGCAAAGGAGAAAATATATGAACGTATTATTTCAGAATGGAACAGGCGCGGCAAGTGGCTTGACTCTTCTCTGTCTCGGCGGGGCAGTGCTAGTCGTTGGCTTGATCATATTAACCCAGGCGATCAAAATTGTGCCAGAATACCAGCGACTGGTAGTGTTTAGACTTGGGCGTGTGATGAGCCCGCCTAGAGGCCCAGGCATTGTCTTTTTGATACCATTCATTGACCGCCCGGTAAGACCGGGTGGTGGGATTGGACCAGTGGATTTGCGTGAGCAAATTCGCGAAGTGCCGCATCAGGTGTCGATCACAAAAGATAATGCTCCCATTTCGATTGACTTCCTGTGGTACTTTAAAGTCCTGGATCCAACGGCGAGCGTAGTAGCTGTGGGCAACTTTGAGCAATCGGCGGCGGGAATGGCAACTACCACCCTGCGCTCCGTGATCGGTGGCATTGCGCTGGACGAAGTCCTTTCTCAACGCGAGCATATCAATACCATGCTTCGTACTCGCCTGGACGAAGTCACCGAGCGCTGGGGTGTGAAAGTGACCAATGTTGAAATCCGCGAGATCATCCCGCCACGTGAAGTCCAGGAGGCGATGAATCGCCAGATGACAGCTGAACGCGTCCGCCGAGCACTGGTGACTGAATCCTTGGGCGACAAAGAAGCCGCAGTCAATCGTGCTGAAGGCACGAAGCAGGCGGCTATCCTACAAGCTGACGGCGAGAAACAGTCTAACATCCTGCGTGCCGAAGGTGAAAAGCAGGCGCAGGCTTTACGCGCGGAGGGTTTCGCTGTGGCGCTGGAGCAAATCTTCTCTGCCGCTGGAAAAGTGGATCAGAAGACTATGACGCTTCAATACTTTGAAACGCTCAAATCCATTGGCGCAAGCCCATCTACGAAGTACATTTTCCCGATGGAATTTACAAGCATGTTGGAAAACTTCATCGGAAAAAAGTAGACAGGTAAACATAGTAAACAGGTAGACAAGTCCTTCAGCAAGGAGCCAGGTAGAAAGCGGAAAGGAAACTTTTCGCTTTCTACTTTTTTGTTTGATAAAATCCTCATACATGGAAATTCAAACTGCAAGTCTTCGCGATCTTGGCGCACTGCGCAAACTCGAAAAGGCATGTTTCGATAAGGATGCCTGGCCCCTCCTGGATTTGATCGCCGTGTTGACGTGGCCCGACGTGATCCGCTTGAAGGCGATGGAGGACGGCGAGATGATCGGATTCGTCGCGGGCGATCCGCGTCGTTCCAACGGGGAGGCTTGGATCTCGACCATTGGAGTTGATCCACGCTTTCAGCGACGCGGCATCGGGCGCGCGCTGTTGCACGCATGTGAAGCGCAGGTCAAGCTGCCGCGCATGAAGTTGACAGTACGCATGTCCAATCACGCCGCGATCTCTCTCTATGAGAAGGAAGGCTATCACACACTTGATATTTGGAAAGGCTATTATAGCGACGGCGAAGATGGACTGATGATGGTGAAGAATCTGTAGGGCAAATTAGCTCAAGCCGCCATCACGCTGAGCGGAGAGGAACCAAGACGAAGTGCTGGCGGCAAGGACGCCGCGAGCGCAAAATTGAAATGGGTGGGATATAATGACAACCAATGACCGATCAAACACTCTCTCCGCCCGTGTGGGTGGATAAGCCAAATACATTTAATCAGATGCTCGCGGATTTATCCTCGCACACCTGCATTGCAGTGGATACGGAATCCAATAGTTTGCACGCCTATCGGGAACAGGTCTGTCTCATACAATTTTCAACGCCAAAAAAAGATTATGTCGTTGACCCTTTTGTGCTCGAAGACCTAAGTCCGCTGGCTCCCATATTCTCCAACCCGAAGATAGAGAAAATATTTCACGCGGCTGAATACGACCTGATTTGCCTGAAGCGCGATTTCGGATTTGAATTCGCCAACTTATTTGACACCATGCAAGCCGCGCGCATCCTCGGATATCAATACGTGGGGCTGGATAATATCCTCGCAGATAAATTTGCGGTGAAGATAGACAAACGCCATCAAAAAGCGGACTGGGGCGCGCGTCCATTGACTCCCGCGCAATTGGATTATGCGCGCTTTGATACGCATTATCTCTTTCAGTTGCGCGATTTGCTCGAAGGTGAATTGCGAGAGAAAGCCAGATGGGAACTCGCGCAGGAGGATTTTGGGATCGCCTGTGATGTAGTCGTGCCGAAAGAAAAGGTCAACGGCTCTTCATGGAAGCGCTTCGCCGCGCGCAAGGATGTGTCACCCCGCGAGTTGACCATCCTGCTTGAATTATGCAATCGACGCGATCGCATCGCCGAAAAATTGGATCGCCCGACTTTCAAGGTCATCGCCGATAATATGCTGCTCGAGATCGCGCGCCACCTTCCTGAGAAAGCGGCTGATCTTGAAGAACTCGGATTGAGTCCGCGGCAAATCCATTTGTGGGGAGGCGAGATTCTAACGGCGGCAAGGCATGGGGTCGAGGCTCCGCTGGTGAAACGGGAGCAGGCAAAACGTCCGACTGATGCGGCGCTCAAACGTCTGGATAAACTCAAGACCTGGCGCAGGAATGTCGCAAAGGAATTGAACGTCGAGTCGGATATTGTCCTCCCGAAATTTTTTTTGAACACGCTTGCGGAAAACCCACCGAAGAATATTCACGAACTTGAATCAGTTATGTCGGATTCGCCATGGCGATATAGTCAGTATGGCGCACAAATTTTTAGTCTGTTAGGAGGCTGAGATGCGGATCAATTTTCACGGCGCGGCGCATACGGTGACCGGGAGCCAGCATTTGCTGGAGATCAATGGGCATCGCCTGTTGCTGGACTGTGGGCTCTATCAGGGCCGACGCGGCGAAACCTACACCCGAAATCTCAACTTCGCCTATGACCCGCGCAAAGTGGACGCGGTGATCCTTTCGCATGCGCACATTGACCATTGCGGGAACCTGCCAAACCTTGTGAAGAATGGTTATGACGGACCAATCCATGCGACGCGCGCGACCGTTGATCTTGCAAGTATTATGATGGCGGACTCGGGGCGCATTCAGGAATCGGATGCGAAATTTGTGAACAAGAAACGCCTGGCGCGCGGGGAAGAAGCCATTGAGCCGCTGTACACCGAAGCCGACTCACAACAAGCGGCAGACCTGTTTCGTGGGGTTGATTACGATCAGCCTTTTGAGCCTGTGCCTGGCGTCGTTGCGCGTTTTGTGGAAGCGGGTCATATTCTGGGTTCTGCAGCGATTGCGTTGGAAATTGACGAGAAAGGGAAAAAGATCAAGTTCTGGTTCTCCGGTGATATTGGGCGATATAAACTTCCTTTGTTGCGCGACCCTGTTTTGCCCGATGCGGCTGATTACCTTTTGATGGAATCAACTTATGGCGATAAATCGCATAATGATCCCTCGTCAGCCGCAGATGAATTTCGTGATATTGTGAGACGAACGATCAAGCGCAGTGGAAAGGTTATTATTCCCGCGTTTGCTGTTGGTCGCACCCAGGAACTTGTCTATCATTTGAATGAAATGATGCACGACGGCGATGTGCCGAGTGTGCCAGTATTCGTGGATAGCCCGTTGGCGGTCAATGCTTCGAATGTCTTCAGGAAACATCCCGAATGTTTCGATGCCGAGACGCGGCAATTCGTGGAAGAGGCGCGCCATCCCGCGTTGGATTTCAAGATGTTAACTTATGTTCAGTCGGTGGAGGAATCGAAAGCGTTGAATTTGCGTAAAGACCCGATGGTGGTTATCTCCGCTTCGGGCATGGCTGAAACGGGACGAATCCTGCATCACCTTCGCAATAACATCGAGGACCCAAAGAATACGGTCTGCATCGTCTCGTGGCAGGCTCCGTATACTTTGGGTCGCCGTCTCGCAGACCGCGAAAAAATGATTAAGATTTTTGGCGAGCCTTTCACAGTCAACGCGGAGGTCGCGACGATTGGCGGGCTCTCTGGTCATGCAGGACAGGATTTGCTCACGAAATATGCAGTAAACGTGAAAGCTAGTGTGAAAAAAATATTCCTGGTTCATGGCGAAGAAAAACCTGCAATGGCGCTGACAGAAAAATTAAAGGAACAAAACATGCACGAAGTGTATTATCCCGAATTACATTCCAACGTGGAGCTGTAATACGCGCCGAAGTCGAAGCGCGGAAATCTGCGATATAATTCCGCCGCTGTAGCGCAAATTGCCCCTTCGACACGGCTTCGCCAGTCAGGGCAAGCATCTTGCGCTACGCATGGGAAGGTGCCAGAGCGGTTGAATGGGACAGTCTCGAAAACTGTTGTGGGCTCCGGTCCACCGAGGGTTCGAATCCCTCCCTTCCCGCTGAATCTGACGGGTTTTTGGCAACCCGTCAGATTTTTTATGTCCATGTGGTCTAATTATTCGTGGTAGGATTCAAGCGATGAAACTAAACCTAGCCCTCGCGCAGATCGCAACCAAACTGGGGGATGTCGAATCCAATCTCGAAAAGCATCTGGATTACATCAAACAAGCCAAAGCCCAGAAAGCGGATTTGGTCGTTTTCCCCGAACTCTCCCTGACTGGGTATGTCTTGCAGGATTTGGTCGCGACTGTCGCGCACCGACCTACGGATGACGATCCGGTTTTCAAGCATCTGCTCAAAGCGTCTCGCGATCTGGACCTTGTGGTTGGGTTCGTGGACGAAGACTCCCGTCATCGCTTTTACATTGCCACTGCCTATCTCTCAGGCGGAGACGTGCTCCACGTTCATCATAAAGTTTATTTGCCCACTTACGGGTTGTTCGACGAAGGCCGCTTCTTCGCGTGGGGGGATTCTGTCCGCGCATTCGATACGCGTTTCGGACGTGTTGGTTTGCTCATCTGCGAAGATTTCTGGCACGCATCGCCGCCGTACCTGCTCTGGTTGGATGGCGCGGACATTATGTTGTATTCGTCTGCTTCCCCAGGCCGCGGCTTGAATGACAGGGAAAAACTGGAATCTGCAAGATGGGTGGAGCGCGTGAATAAAGCGTATGCGAGTATGTTCACGTCCTTTGTGGCTCATTGCAATCGCGTGGGGTTTGAAGATGGTCTGCTCTTCTGGGGCGGGGCTACGGTTTTCGATCCCAACGGTGAAGAGATCGCTCACGGTCCTTATTTCGAAGAAGCGATCGCCTATGCCGAACTCGATCTGAATCAACTCCGCCGTACGCGGGCGCGCCTGCCGTTGCTTCGTGATGAGCGGACGGCTCTTGTGCAAAAAGAATTGGACAGGATATTGTCTCGTGCCTGATTTGACGATAAACACCGATGTCGCCCGTCAAATCCTGACTGGCTTTATCAAAAGCGAAGTGACCCGCGTAGGTTATTCGCGAGCAGTGATTGGACTCTCTGGCGGCGTTGATTCTGCCCTGTCATTTGTGCTCGCGGTGGAAGCGCTCGGCGCGGAGAACGTGCTGGCTGTGAGGATTCCGTATAAATCATCATCGCCCGATTCGCTGGAACATGCCCAATTGATGATAGACCAGTTCAAGGTCCAAAGTGAGACGATTGAGATCACGCAGATGGCCGAGCCATTGTTCAATCATTTCCCAGATATGTCGAAGCAGCGCAAGGGCAATATCATGGCGCGGTCGAGAATGATCGTGTTGTACGACCAGTCCGAAGTGTTCAAAGGATTAGTCATCGGCACCAGCAATAAGACGGAAATCCTGCTCGGATATTCTACTTTGTGGGGAGATATGGCTTCCGCGCTCAATCCAATCGGTGATTTATATAAAACGCAGGTGCGGCAACTCTCCCGCGCGCTTGGAATCCCGGCGGCGATTGTTGACAAAGCTCCATCGGCTGACTTGTGGGCAGGGCAAACCGACGAAGGCGAACTTGGATACACATACGAAAACGTTGACAAGTTGCTTTATCTGCTGGTGGATCAACGATACAGTCCACAGGAATGTGTTGAAGAGGGTTTCGACGAGAAGTTCGTAAATTCCGTCATCACGCGCATTCGACGAAATCAATTCAAACGCATGATGCCGCCAATTGCAAAGTTAAGTAACCGCACCGTTGGATATGATTTCTTGTATTTGAGAGATTGGGGAACATAACTTGTGCGGTAGTGAATAAGGAGAAGGCAGAGTGCATTCCGCATTCTGCCTTCTGTTATCCAAGCTAAAGGATGTTATCAAACGAATGATTCATATTCCTCCCGCGCTCAGACATCGCGGCTTCGCATTGATCTGGAGTGGACTAATTATCTCGATGATCGGCACCCAGATGCAACAGTGGGCTTTGTTCTGGCATATCAGTCAACTGAGCAAGGATCCCATTGCGGTAAGTATTGTCGGCGGCGTTCGGTTTGTCGCTGTACTCTCTTTTTCGCTCATTGGCGGGTTGGTCGCCGACCGGTATGACCGTCGAAAGATTCTCTTTATTACTCAAACGACTGCCATGCTGGTCGCGGTAGTTCTCGGCCTGCTTACTTTTTCTGGCTACATTCAGCTCTGGCATATCTACCTATTGACCGCGATCCAAGCTGCGGCGATGGCATTCGACCTGCCCGCGCGTCAATCGCTTGTGCCAAATCTCGTCCCGCGCGATATATTGCCGAGCGCGTTCTCATTGCAGTCCATTGCTTTTAACACGGGAGCAATCGTGGGTCCCGCCTTGAGCGGCGTGGTGATCGGCTATCTTGGGCAGGAGTATGCGTATTTCATCAATGCGTTTACGTTCCTTGCGGTCATCTTTGCTTTGATCGCTTTGGGGAATGTGCCTCAACAGCAGTCCAAATCCCGGTCTGGATTACGCGCCGCGTTCGTTGATATCCGCGATGGACTTCGTTTTATCCGCCGCCAGCCGTTGATCCTTTCAACAATGATCCTGGATTTTATCGCGACGTTCTTTTCGTCCGCCAACACACTCCTCCCATACTTTGCGCAGAACGTCATCCACGTGGGGGAGATTGCGTACGGCTGGCTCGCCGCGGCACAGTCCATTGGCGCGGTTCTCGTTGGACTGATCGCTTCGCAGTATAGCCACATTCGTCGCCAGGGACCGCTTTTGATTGGGTCAGTGGTTGTGTTTGGGGTGGCAACGATTCTTTTCGGAGTTTCCCGCTTGTACGCGCTCATCTTCCTTGCGCTGGCATTGACCGGCGCGGCGGATTCGGTCAGCACGATCATTCGCAACACAATCAGGCAACTGAACACGCCCGATTCCATGCGCGGACGTATGACAGGCATCAATCAGATTTTCTTCATGGGCGGACCCCAACTTGGAGAAATCGAAGCAGGCGCCGTGGCCCAGTTTTTTGGCGTTCCCTTTGCTATCCTAAGCGGGGGAGTGGGGACAATCCTGGGCGTTTGGCTGATCTCGTCCATCTGGCCCGCCCTGGTTCACTACAATGGCGATGAGCCAAATATTCTTACTGCGCCCGCAGATTGAGAGCAACTTTACGATTCCTCTACGATCCGGCGTCATATCTCATTTTGGTGTTGACTCGCCCATTGAACAGGACTATACTCAAAACCATTGAGGTACATGTCCTTATGCGAACAGATACCTACAACGAAGAAAAACCATAGCAGGAAGCACGCGTCTCTTCGCGTGCTTTTTTTATTCCCATTCCCGAAAGGAGATAAAAAATATGGATTACGGACTGATCGGCAAGTTGGAAAAGGCAAAGAGGTACGCAGAAGATCGAACCCGTTTTCGCTTCACCAAATTTGAACTGACTTTTCATGGCGACAACAACGAGCACAATGTCAGCTTCAACAACGGGGAATTCCATTGTGACTGCGAATTCTTCATCACACACAAACGTTGCGGACACACCATGGCGCTCGAAATCCTGCTTAAAGACATGATTCCGGTATCGGTTGAACCCTAGCCGAAAACTGATCCCAGTACCAACTACCCTCCAAACCTCGGAGGGTAGTTGTGTTAAACGTCCTAAGCGGCGTAATCGAAGGATAAAGAGCACCAGGACATACATTTTGCTTCATTCGGCAACTAATGTTACGCACCGTCCCGAAGGTTTGAGCGGCTCAATGGCATATTCCAAGGGAACCTGCGGGACCTTCTGTGTAAGGTAAGTCAGTGAGTAACATAAAAGCTTAATGAGAGTATTTTAAAAACCATCGTTTTCGATTACAATTTTCTACTATGCCCGTTTTATCCCGCCGTGATTTTCTAAAACTTGGAGGCTTGAGCCTGGGGACCCTGGCGTTTTCTCCTCCACTACAAAACCTGATTGACTTTGATGACAGTAACCTGGTACGCGTGGCTACAAAGTCAGTCAGTGTATATAGCAAACCCACCGATCAGAGTTCCATTGTTTCAACATGGTATCGCGACGAGTTGTTGCACGTATACGGCGAAGTTAAGGCTGATGAGCCCAAGCTCAATCCCGTATGGTATCGTGTCTGGGGCGGCTACGTTCACAGGGCACGCCTGCAACGCGTGAAAGTGCTGTTCAATGAAACCCTGTCGTCCCTGGATGAAGGATTGCTCCGCCTTGTGGAGGCGACGGTGCCTTTTACCCAACCATGGAGAACCAGCAAAGCCTATGGCTGGCAACAACTCGGCTTTCGTTTATATTACGGATCCGTTCACTGGGTGGAGGCAATCGAACCTGGTCCCACTGGCGACGCATGGTATCGCGTCTATGATGATCTGACGGGATTCCCATATTACGTCAACCCGCTTCACGTGAAGCCAATACCGCTTGCAGACCTGGCGCCGATCAGTCCTAATGTTGAAATTCAGGACAAGCGTATCGAAGTCAATTTGACTATGCAAACCCTGACGGCCATTGAATATGAAAAAGAGGTTCTCAAGACCAGCATCTCTTCCGGCCTGCCAAATGGTCCGCGCGGATCGAACGGGATTTCCACCAAGACGCCCCAGGGTGAATTTCGCATCGTGGATAAAATGCCTGCAAAACACATGGGCAATGGCAATCTTTTTGCAGACGCTGACGATTACGAACTCCCCGGCGTTCCATGGACAAGTTTTTTCACCTTGCAGGGCCACGCCTTTCACGGAACGTACTGGCATGAGAATTTTGGGACTCCCATGAGCCATGGATGCATCAACATGCGAACCGAAGACGCCAAGTGGCTGTTCCAATGGGCGCTCCCAAAACATCAAATAGGTAAATCCTTCAACCGCGGCTTTGGCACGTTGGTGCGGATTTACTACTAAATCATGCCCGATTTGACCTGGCACGGAAAGCGACTCGCGCAAACCGCGCCAGCATCTCTAATTAGAGATGCGGTCATCTATCCCAACGGGTGGGGATATCCAGCGGTCGAGTCCGGGAACCGATTAATTCTCGGGGATAACCTGTCTGTGATGACTGCCTTGTTGCCCGAGTACGAGGGGCGAATAAACCTTATCTATGCTGATCCGCCATTTTTTACAAACCGCAAGTTTCCGGCGCGCATCGGCCGTGGAGAAGACTCGCGCAAGCCGGGTGAATGGCAACTAGCGGAAGGCTATCACGATCACTGGAACGATCTCGATTCCTATCTTGATTTTCTTTATCAAAGACTGGCGGTGATGTATCGCCTGCTTGCGCCAAACGGCACGCTCTATCTTCACCTTGATTGGCACGCCGACGCCTACGGGCGTCTCCTGCTCGATGAACTTTTCGGCACGGATCATTTGCTCAATGAAATTATCTGGGCTTATCATGGACCGTCTCCGATTCGCCGCGCGTTCAATCGCAAACACGATACCATTCTCTCGTATTTCAAAGCGGATGATTATACGTTCAATCCTGACAGTGTTCGCGAGCCATACAATCAAAACACGGTGAAAACTTTTAAATCATCGCGCAAAGCTGGCTTTGGGAAAGTGCCTGATCTGGCGCGCGGCAAAGTCCCTGAAGATTGGTGGTATTTCCCTGTTATTGCCCGACTCCATAACGAACGAACGGGTTATCCAACCCAAAAGCCCATGGCTCTGCTGGAGCGTATTGTTCTGGCTTCATCCAACCCTGGCGATGTGATTGCGGATTTTTTCTGTGGATCAGGGACCACGCCCTTCGTCGCCGCAAAACAGGGGCGCAAATTTATCGCGTGTGATGAGACGTTTCGTGCGCTTCATACCACCCGAAGCCGGTTGATTGATACCCAAGCCTGTTTCTCCCTTGAGCGCGACTCTTCTTTCGTCTTTCCTCTTTCATCATCTCCCAAAACAACAAAAGCACGTTTATCCAAAAACGTTGTCTCCATCGAAACAAAACTCGATCTGGATTACTGGGAGGTGGATCCGGATTGGGATGGGAAAACCTTCAAGAGCGCGGCACAGGCGAAACGTCCGGCACGCAGCGGCCTAATCCCGTATCAATTAAAAATAGAAGCCGGAAGCAATGTCTGCATCCGACTTGTCACTGTCGCGGGAAAACAGTATCAGTTAAACGTCTAAGCGATATCCAACGCCGCGAATGGTTTTGAGGAATTTCGGGTTATTGGGGTCAAGTTCGAGTGCGCGTCTTAGCCATGAGATATGCACGTCAAGCGTGCGCGTGTCGCCTGTATAGTTTGTTTCCCAAACTTTCTTGAAGAGGGATTCGCGTTCGACCACTTCGCCATGTTTCTCCATCAACATCTGTAACAGTGTGATCAGCCTGGGAGTCAGTTTGGTGTTCTTGCCCAGAGAGCGCACCCGGCGATGTTCGAGATCAAGCCGAATGGGACCGACATTTACAACGTTATTGCCGTCGCTGGGCATGAGCGCTTTTACACGATTGACAAGCTTTTGCACGGTGAAGGGCAATGCCAAAACCGAGTCAGCAAGTTCCTTATCCACTGGTTTATCTTTTTCCAGGATCAATATGATCGGTATCTTTGAATCCTTCTTGCGGAGCGATAAACAAATGCGAATGCCCGTGCTCCTAAGCGACGCGGCGTTGACGACCGCCAGGCTTGGGTTGCTCTGCTTCAGTTTTGCGACAGCTTGACTGCCGTTTTGGAACGAAACAACATCAAATCCCTTCTTTTGCAAATCGTTGCCAAAAGAAGGGATTTCTGCGTGTCGTCCCTCGATAACCAAAAGTGTGGTCTTTTTCATTTGTTGTGAGAATATGCTCAGATGATGTTAACTGCGACTGACTGTTTACTGCTGGCGTGAAATCATTATACACTAAATCTTAACAAATGTTTTCTTGCAAGGGCATTGAACTTTTATGCCGTCCGCCGATTAAACTACAAATTGCGAATCTTATCAAGAGATTGCTTTGGCGAGAACAAGGAGCAAGGTTACAATAATTTGCTCGAGGCGCTAACCCAAAGACGAGTGAATATTGAAGTACGTAGATGGGTTACAGGCTTGGAGAAACGATCTAAATAAGAACGCAGAAAAATTATGTTGTTACAAGGAATAACTTTTCGCTAAATCCTATACCAGATTCATGAAAACGTTCATGCCCGCCACCGACTGCAAACTCCGCGTTTTCCTTCCAATGCCCCCGATGGTCGGCAGGACAAGCCCATCGTTCGCGAGTTGTACCGTCGCCTCCTCGCCGTCCCGCAAGGGGATGATAAAGGCTGGATTGACCCGTGGCTGGATGAAGAAAAACTCCTTCCTGGTCGGGTATAATTAATTTATGAGTCGTACACTCCCCACGAACCTAAAGATAGATCGGAAGGCCTTTTCAGTCATATCTTTGACTGATGATTCGGGTGAAAAGGCATTTTGGCTCGCGCGGACTCCTTACGAACGTCTGAAGCAGGTGGAAATCCTCCGAAGGATCAACTATGGAAATAGAGCTACCGTCCGACTTCAAAGAGTTCTTGAAATTACTGAACGAGAAAGGCGTTAGATACCTTCTGATTGGGGGATATGCAGTTGCATATCACGGCTATCCTCGCGCCACGAATGACATGGATGTCTGGGTTACTGTTCATCCCGACAATGCTCAAAAAATTGTGGACGTGCTGAGGGAGTTTGGCTTTGATCATCCCGAATTAACTCCTGATTTGTTTCTGCAAGAAAATAAGATCATACGGATGGGGCATCCTCCCATGAGACTTGAGATTTCAACAGGGATTTCAGGTGTGGAATTCGAAGAGAGTTATGCCAGCAGAATCATGGATACCCTTGACGGTGTGCAAGTCAACATCATTGACCTGTCTCACCTCAAAGCTAATAAAAAAGCCTCAGGTCGCTTGAAGGACTTAGCTGACTTGGAAAACCTACCTTAATTTCATCCTTCATCCTTATGGATCGCAAACTCCGCGTTTTTCTCTGCCACGGTTCGCAAGACAAGCCTGTCGTGCGCGAGTTATATCAGCGACTCCTCGCCGAAGGCTGGATCGATCCCTGGCTGGACGAAGAAAAACTCCTCCCAGGTCAGGATTGGGATATGGAAATCGAGGAAGCCGTGGAAGCCGCTGATGCGGTGATCGTGTGTTTGTCAAATAATTCAACAACGAAAGAGGGATATGTTCAGAAAGAACTGCGTAAGGTACTAGATGTTTCAGATGAAAAACCCGAAGGAACAATATTTGTTATTCCCGTTCGCCTAGATGATATCCAAATCCCGCGACGTCTGAGAATGTGGCAATATGTTGATTTATTTCCCGAGACCCAAAAAACAGCATCCCACCTGCGGTTGATATCTAGTTTGAGAAAAAGGGTTGAAAGCACTTCTCTTCCAATTGCTATTACTTCGTCTACAAATGAAGATATAGCAATATTAATTCACCTTCTGGATGGAGCAGAAAATCTTGTCTCCGCCTTTTATTTTATTACAAGCCCCAACATAACCCTTGATGAATTGATGGAGAACATAAAGAAGGAGTATCCTGATGAATTCTCTAGAGAAATTGGAGACTATCAAGTTGAACTAAAATTATTGCTGGGTGACACCCTCGATAATCTAGAAATAACTAATGATTCGAGATTGACAATTCGCCCACATGACTCAACATAAATAACTTTTATGCCCACCACTGACCGCAAACTCCGCGTTTTCCTCTGTCATGCTTCACAAGACGAACCCGCTGTGCGCGAGTTATACCAGCGATTCCTCGCCGAAGGCTGGATTGATCCCTGGCTAGATGAAGAAATAAAAAATTATAGATGTACCTACTATGCCATCTGTTAGAAAAACAAGACTAGCATTTAAAATAATAGGTAAAAATGAGGCAATGGATGCTATGGAGATCTACGCCTATATCTTAAGAATAGGTGCAAATCGTCCAGGTCGAGATGCCTACGAAAGGTTGCACGGGCTTGCTGAGACGAATCGTGAACATGCTATGCGTATTACTGAGTTCAGTCGGGTATATCATCATTCGTATGAAGATGCTATAGCGGAAATATGGAAATGGCAGCCATACATTATCCCGGAGAAAAGAGATTATCCGCTGAGTGAAGTGTATGACAACTATAGTCTATGTGTCGCACAGTTTGATAAAGAACCTACGAAATGGTCACTACAGAATAACTTGTTTCATATTAGTAATGGCGAATGGGTGTTCAAAGGATATGTCTATGAAGTAAAGGGTTTGTATTCGGATGATGAAATAAGGCTTTTAATTCTCGAAGATTTCGATAAAGAGCGTAGATATTTTGAAAAACTAAAAATCAAATTTGACGAGGCTGAAACCGTCGAATCTACGTATGAACGTCCCAGAATACCAGAAAGTGTTCGTGTCGAAGTTTGGCGTCGTGATGGCGGGAAATGCGCAAGATGTGGAAGTCGAGAAAAACTAGAATACGACCACATTGTGCCAATTTCAAAAGGCGGAAGTAATACAGCTCGAAATATTGAATTGCTTTGCGAGAAATGCAATCGAAGTAAGAGCAATAACGTAGTATGAACGGAGAAAAATATGTCAATTGAGATAATTATTTCATTTATAGGTACGATGATTGCGATTATAGGTCTGATTATTGCTATAATGACTGCACGTGCAGCTATAAAGCAAACTAACGAAGCTATAAAACAAAACAGCTTAAATCGAGTTGCTATTCAGGCGCAGACGTTTTTGACAGTCGTAAACACTGCAAGAGAAATTCATTTTTCAGAAGGTATGGATATAATCAGGGGCTTCAAGTATAAAAGTTATAAAACCTATAAGTCTAAAGAGACCAAGCAAATCCAGTTGCATGTACGGGAGATTATTGATTTTCTAAATGATTTGATGCATATGATTGAGCATGGATATTTAACTGAAAAACAAGTAATGAGTATTTACTACATATCTATCCTTGCTTGTGCAAACCACTTGTTGCCATGGTGGACAGAAGGCTTTCGTATAGAGCATGGCAGTGAGTACTATTACATTACTTTTGAAGACCTTTGTAATCAGGTCAAATCTTTGGGGGAAGGTTATGCACTGAACTGGGATCAAGAGTATAAACTGGGTTGATTTTGGCAGGTATGACAATTATGTCATACCTGCCTCGCTATCCACCATTCTAAATTTTCTTAAATCTATTTCCCCAACCTTGCTCTTTCTTCCTCAATTACACTCTCCTCCAATTTCTTAAACAGCGGACCTGGCTGATTCAACTTCTGTCCCGGCTTCAACTCGCTGGGTCTCCATATAAATTATTTTCGCTCATTCCACTCTCTGCGCGGACCGTCTAACATAATGCGGAGATTGTTCAAAACATTCCTTCCCAAAATACCAACGGGACGGTCAATCAGCAAATATTCTCCCCTAAATGTTTTATCAAGAACCAACAAATCGAGTTTTACAATTCTTAAGAATTTAGTATCGCCGTCAAATACTTGAACTTCAAAGCCAGTATCTTCCTCAGCCTTTATCCCAAGTTTCCCGACGACATCGGACGGCAACAAGGTGGTATCTGATCCCGTGTCAATTAGCATGGGAACGTTGGATAAAATATTGCCAGTTGCAGGATTCCGAAGAGTCACATAAGCAACTGGCGCGGGCGGCTTGTAATTTTCAGCGTCATACTCAGGCATCGGGCTTTTCCTCAGTGATAGTTAACTCGAAACGAGCCGCATCCTCACGTCGTACGAAATGGGGTGAAAGAATTTGTATGGGTTTCTTTCTGTCAAGCGTCACGTGGATCACTTCTTCGGTGACAACCACATATACCTTCGCGTTCTCAGGCAGTTGTACCCCTTCATTCAAAAGGATACTGCCTTTTTGGACAACACCTTCATAAGTTACAAGAGTCATGGTACACCTCTAAAGAGATTATAGCACGAGAATTATTTGCCTAATCTGTCTCGTTCCTCTTCAATCACACTCTCTTCCAACTTCTTAAACAGCGGACCAGGTTGATTCAATTTCTTCCCAGGTTGTAACTCGCTCGCCTTCCACTGCAATCCCTCAACGCCTTTATAACGTAATACCGTATGCTCGCCGAGTGAGTCTTTGACTGTCTCGGTATACTGCTCACCGAACAGTGGAGCCTCATAGCCGAAGAACCCGTGCAGTCGCTCAGATGTGAACGGCAGGAACGGGGCGAACATCACTTTGAGCGAGTCGATGGCTTTCAGCGCGGTGTAGATCGTCTTTGCCGCGCCTTCGCGGTCGGTCTTGATGGCTGTCCATGGCGCGGTTTGGTCGAGGTATTGGTTGACGGCAGTGGCAAGTTTCATCGCTTCACCCAATGCTGAACGCAGGCGCACAGCTTCGAGTTCTGCGCCCACAGAGGCGAATCCGTTTTCGATAACGGCGAGCAGGTTCAAGTCAATTTCACGAAGGGTGTTCACATTAACATTAGGAACATACCCTTCCCAATGTTTGTACGCGAACGAAAGCACGCGGTTCGCAAGGTTGCCCCAGGTTGCCACCAGTTCGTTGTTATTGCGCGCCACAAACTCAGCCCAGTCCCAATCGCTGTCCTTCGCTTCGGGCATGTTCACGGTCAGATAATAACGCAGTGCGTCGGCGTCATAACGCGTCAGCGCGTCGAGTCCCCACACCGCCCAGTTACGCGAGCCGCTGATCTTTTGTCCCTCGAGATTCATGAATTGATTCGCAGGCACATCATACGGAAGAGTCAAGGGGACCCCCCTCTGTCCCCCCTGCAGGGGGGATGTAGGGGGGTCAAAGATTTCCATGAACGTACCCCCTACGCCCATCAACTCTGCGGGCCACAATGACGTGTGGAAGAAGATGTTATCCTTGCCGATGAAATGGAATTGCTTCGCATCCGGATTCGTCCACCACTCGCGCCACGTCTCTCGCTCCGCCTTCGCCTGAAGTTGTCCCCACTCAATCGGCGCGGAGAGGTAGCCGATGACAGCCTCGAACCAAACGTAGATGCGTTTCCCCGCTTCGGTCCAGCCTTCGACGGGCACAGGGATACCCCAATCGAGGTCGCGCGTGATCGGGCGCGGCTTGAGTCCCTCGGCTTCAATTTTGCCAAGCGACTCGCCCAGTACCGTATCGCGCATGTGCTCGGCGCGTTCCTGCAAAAACTTTATTACATCAGGTTCGAGTTTCGATAGGTCGAGATAGAAATGCTCCGTCTCGCGCAGTTCGAGTGCACCGTCGCCCGTCTTTGCGCGTGGATTGATCAGTTTCTCAGGCTCGAGCACGTTGCCGCAATTGTCGCATTGATCCGAGCGGGCGCCTTCGAAGCCGCAGATGTAGCACGTCCCTTCGACGTAGCGGTCTGGAAGGAATCTATTCGCAGAGGGCGAGTACCACTGTTTTGACTTGGCGGTAAAGAGAAATCCGTTTTTCTGCAAGGCAAGGAACATCGCTTGCGATACTTTGAAATGATTCTCAGTATGTGTGGTCGTAAACAAGTCGTAGGTGATGCCGAAGCCTTTGAACAGCTCGAGGAAGCCGTCGTGATATTTCCTATACACCTCCTCGACAGGTCTGCCTTCTTTGTCCGCGGCCAGTGTGACGGGTGTCCCGTGCGAGTCGGTGCCGCTGACGACCAGAACTTTGTTCCCTTTCAGGCGATGATAGCGCGCGACAATGTCACCGGGTAGGTGTGAACCAGTAATATTTCCGACATGGATCTCGGCGTTTGAGTATGGCCAGGCAATGGCGATTAATATATTTTCGGGCATTCGTGCCTCCATTTTCAGATGTCATTGCGAGCGAAGCAATCTCCTCGCAACATGAAATCCAAATTTTGATGGTTACATGAGACTGCCACGGGCGCTCCGCGCCCTCGCAGTGACATGGTTGTAATATAAACAAAAAGGCTGTCCTAACCGTGGACAGCCCGTACCTTACAGGTAAAACAATCTAATACGCTATCCAGGCGCGACTTAACATCTCCATTCGTATGGGGGACATCAACATGGTCATTGTCACCATTGAGAGGTCAGGTCTGAATTTCATAGTGTTTATTTTACTACAACAACTTCTTTAAAGCGGCAAACGGCGAATCATCTTCCTGCTGGCTATGCCCGCAGTCTTTCAGGTTCAAATCCTCCCCGCATTCGATACACAGACCCTTGCAATCAGGTTTATGCAGGGGTTTGATCGGGACTTCGAGCAGCGCGTATTCGCGTAAAAGCGGAGCAAGGTCAATGTGCGCGTCCTCGGGAAGCATCAATTCTGATTCGCTCACGGATTTTTTATTGAAGGCGTATAACTCAGTAATTTCCCAGTTGAGCGGATAGACAAAATCATTCAGACACCGCACACATTCAAGCATTGTCTCGCCTGAAAATTTTCCCTGTACAACAAGTCCCTGCGGCGTGCGGCCGATGTGCGCCGAGCCCTCGAACTTCGTCAGTTCAAGGTCTTCGAGTTTGGCTTTGTCAAGTTCAAATGGGATTTCGTGACTATATCCCACTTCCTCATGAATAATAAAGCCAACATTGATACGGAATGGTTTACGCGGGTTAGGCATAGGGGGCTTTGACTCTGGAGTCGGGGAGCTTGCTCCTGAAACCTGCCAGCAAGATGACAGACTCCAAAGTTCATACCTTTCTATCCACAATGAACTTTGCCAGATCTTCCAGGGACTCTTTCTCAGGGGAGGCTGGCGACTCATCCAACGCGCCCAATGCGCGGCTGACGGCTTGACGCGCCTCATCCATTGCCTGCTCGATAGCGCGGCTCGCGCGGATTGCATCTACAAGACGCTGCACGCGTTGGGTATCTTTCCATCCGCCATCGGGCAGGGATTGGATATCGTCATTGTAGTGATTTGACTCCGCAAAGTAAATCGCGGGGAGGGTCACTAATCCGTTCAAGAGATCGGAGCCAATCGGTTTGCCCACTTTGGTTTGATCGCCCGTAAAATCAAGAATATCGTCCGCGATCTGAAATGCCATGCCGACCTCATAGCCAAATGTCTTCATCGAGTCGCGGACATCCTCGTCCTCAGTTCCTACCATCGCCGCGGCCAACGCGGACATTTCAAACAATGAGGCAGTCTTGGCGTAAATGCGCTCGTAATAGTTATCGCGGTCAATCACGCCGCGCGCCGAGAACATCTGCGTCAATTCGCCGTTGACGATGGTTGCCAGGGTTTCGGAAAAGAGTTTCATCAGAGGCAGGTAATCGGTCTCTGAAGCGAGTTTGGCGGCGCGTGCAAAAAGAAAGTCGCCTGTCAATACTGTGGCGGCGGGGGACCAGCGCGCGTTCAAAGTGGGCATCCCTCGGCGAAGCAATGCGCCGTCAATCAAATCGTCATGAACCAGTGTCGCGGTGTGGAGCAGTTCCACGGATGCGCCAAGGGTGATGAGTTTTTCTTCGGGCGCGCCAAGCATATTTCCGACGAGCAAGCCCAGAGTCGGTCTGATGCGTTTTCCTCCCGCTGAAAGCAAATGCTCGAGCGCTGAACGCAAATCAGGGTGTTGCCCATCCCCAGCCTGTTCCCGAATCCGCTGATCGATAAATTGAAGTTGATCTTGCACTGAGGTGAAAAAAGTGGTTGCGCTCAAACGTCAGCCTCCCAACCAAAAAGACGGTTTGCATTTTCCGTCGTAATTTTCGCAACCTGTTCGCGGGTTGTCATGTGAATTTCCGCAATTTTATCAGCAATATGCGCCACAAAAGCAGGTTCGTTGCGCCTGCCGCGATGGGGGACAGGTGTGAGGAACGGCGAGTCGGTTTCGATAAGCAATTTGGCAATTGGCAGTTGTTTGATGATATCCCGTTTTTCATCCGCGTTTTTGTAGGTGACAGGTCCCGTGACGCCGATGTAGAAATTTAGTTCGATTCCCGTTTGCGCGGTTTCAAGATTCCCGTTGAAGGAGTGTAATACCCCAGGCTTTTCTGCAAGCGGATGATTCTGCGCGAGCAATTCCTTGTGCCATTCACCTAAGATTTCGAGCAGGTCAGTGGACGCCTGCCCGAACCACGCGTCGTTCTCTTCGCGCATGTGGATGATGACGGGTTTGTTAATTTCCTGCGCGAGTTTGAGTTGTTGCTTTAGTATTTCACGTTGATGTGCCTGCTTGTCGGTCTCTTTGACCCAATAGTAGTCGAGTCCGATTTCGCCGATTGCCACAATTTTACTGGCCGCAGATTTCGCGAGATTGCGCAGATTTTTAACTGATTCCGTGTCCCATTTATCTGCATCTGTGGGATGAAAGCCAACTGCCGCAAATAAAATTGGATGTGTTTCTGCCAATTTCACGACAGCCTGGCTCGACTCTAAATCCAGCCCTGGGACAAGCATCCTACCTACATCTGCCTCGATGGCACGCTGAATAACCGCGTCGCGGTCTTTGTCGAATTTGTCGAGATCCAGGTGGCAGTGTGTGTCTGTGAGCATAATCAGACCT
The DNA here is from genome assembly GCA_964543585.1 of uncultured Anaerolinea sp. GTDB lineage: Bacteria > Chloroflexota > Anaerolineae > Anaerolineales > Villigracilaceae > Defluviilinea. Next base: position 21,855 of record CAZIYY010000027.1, read on the forward strand.
TGATTGTGAAAATTATAACATATAAACTCGTTATTCTGTATCAAAAAAATCCTGCCCTTATGGGCAGGATGAATGTGCTTGTGCGGGCGGTTAGCCCCTGGGAGAGCACAGAGTGCGACCGACCTTATTCTATCCCTGCCACCTTCAGCCCATCATCCAAAATCGCTTTCACCTTATCTCCATGTGTGGTTTCGCAATACACGCGCATAATGGGTTCAGTGCCACTGAAGCGGATCAGCAGCCAGCCGCCGTCTTCGAGTTTGAACTGGAAGCCATCCACCGTGACAAGTTCCATCACTTTCAAGCCGCCAAGCGTTTTGGGATTCGCGTTAAGAATCGCTTGTTCGCGCAATTCGCGGTCGCCCGTGAATGGAGTGTCTACGCGGTCGTAAAAATGTTCACCGACTTTATCGAAAAGCATTTTCAATAACTCGGTGGGCTTCTTGCCAGTGCGGACCATGAAATCCAGGAAGTACAAGCCCGCAAGGATTCCGTCGCGCTCAGGCACGTTATTGCGGAACGCGTATCCGCCGCTCTCTTCGCCGCCAATCAGCGCGTTCGTCTCCATCATCTTCGGCGCGACGTATTTGAATCCCACGCCCGTTTCATGCACGGGCACATCGTAAATTTTGCCAAGTTTGTTAAGCATGGTCGTCGTTGAAAGCGTCTTGACAATGTCGCCGCGTTCCCCGCGTACTTCAAGCAAATAGAACGCAAGCAGCGCGTACACGCGCAATTGATTTATGAACTCGCCGTTCTCATCGCCAATTCCGCAGCGGTCTGCGTCGCCATCGGTGATCAGCAATACGTCGGCTTTATTTGTAACCGTCGCTTTGAGTCCCACGTCAATGTTTGGGCGGATGGGTTCAGGCCGCTTCATTTCGGGGAAGGATGGATTGCGCTCATTATGAATTTCAATCACCTTTGTCCTACCGCCCGCGAGCAATCTCGTAAACCAACCCGCGCCATTACCCCACATTGCATCCACCAGCACGATGAGACCCGCGTCTTTGATCTTTTGCAGGTCCACTAATTTTTGGAGGTTGGAAAAATATGCCTGGGATGCGTCAAAATAGACAATCTTGTTATCGCGTATTCCATCCTCCAACTCGATACGCTTCACTTCCTCGACAGACTCTGGAACCAGCGCCTCAATCCTTTTCAACCCTTCGGGCTCGATTGCGCCGCCGTTGGCATCCCGAACCTTGAAGCCGTTATCCGTGGGCGGGTTATGAGATGCCGTGATGTTGACCGCTCCGCACGCCTTCTTGTCCACAACCGCAAACGCAATGGTAGGTGTAGGTGTTGCTCCATCCGTCAGATATATGCTCAAGCCGTTCGCAGCCAAAACCTCTGCTGTAGCCGCGGCAAAATTCTCGGAATGGAATCGTTTATCATAACCGACGATTACCCATCTTCCCGTGTATCCCTTTTCAATGAGATAGGAGGCAAATCCCTGCGCCACGCGACGGACATTGTCAAAGGTGAAGTCTTCCGCGATCAACCCACGCCAGCCGTCTGTGCCGAAATTTATTTTGTAAGACATGCTAGTTACTCCTCAGAAATGATGACGTGCGGATTATATCATCCGAAAAAAGAACCCCAGGAGTTTGTCCTGGGGTTCTGGATGTTACGGCGTTACGTTGGCGCAATCGTTGGAGGCTGTTCAGGCGTTGGGGTGACTGTCGGGATCGCTTCAGGTGTTGAAGGTAAAGTTGGGAGTGGCAAAGGCGTGAATGTCGGGATCGCCTCAGGCGTTGAAGGTAAAGTTGGGAGCGGCAAGGGCGTGAATGTTGCGACTACATCTGCTTCGCTCTCTGGCAAGCCCATCATCAACAATTGCCATGCAATATCCACGTCATCCACGGCGATCACGGGGAAGGCAGGCAGGTTGCTCAAGGCAAAGTCCAATCGCACAATGATCTGATTCAACGCATCCACTTGATAAGGCGGGGCGTCGACGGATAACTCTGCAAGAATGGAACGAGCCGATTGCACGTCATCTTTTGCCAAACCAAAATTACTTTGCGAAAGATACAAGCGGGCTCGCGCCAGGGTCTCTATAGCGCGGGTGAGTATGATCTCGCGCCTCAAAACGATCATCACGCTGTTGGTCTGCGCTTCGGTTTCCTGCTCAAGCGCGACTTGCATTGCCTCCAACTTCGCAATACTGACGGTGTGCGCTTCGATTGTCGTTTCAATTGCGCCAAGGCGCGCGTCCAATTCGCCAGCGCGCGCCTCCATTTCATTCAATTGAGTTTGCAGCGCCGCGATTTTATCTTCAAGTTCGTTGATGCGCGCCGCGTTTCGTTCCACTGGCGCGATAAAAGTTCTGTTCAAATACGGCAACCCGAAATATAACGCCGCGCTGATTCCGCCAATCACCAGCGCCATGAGGATCAATCTTAATAACGCCCGAATAAAAGCGAGCAACACCTGCCCTAAGCGCGATAAGAAAGGGGGGTTCGCCTCACGCGCGAATTCTTGCACGGGCCGACTTTTCTCTATAGGCGCTGGCGCCGCCTCTTCCTCGACTGGAACCAGGGCGTGGTTTTCTGAATCATTTTTCCCCGCCTCAAAAGCAGACTGTACTCGCGCAAGCAGTTGCTTTCCCATGCCGCGCACTTTCAGGCAATCCTCGACAAATTCAAACGGGCGCGCGGCGATTAGGTCCTCCGCGAGCGAGCGCGTAATGCCAGGGATTTTGGTCAATGTATCAATGTCGGCTGTGTTGAGAAAATCGAGAAAATCGCTCATAGTGTTTTCCTCTGATCTCGATTATATCAACGAAAGAAGAACTTCGACATCATCTGGAGTTTCGGTTGACCGCGGAACGGCGGGAATTATTGCGATATACTCCTCTTAATGTCGTACAATCCAAACTCACCCATAGGCATCTTCGACTCAGGCGTTGGTGGACTCTCGGTCCTACGAGCGATACGTGAGCAAATGCCTGAAGAGTCGGTTATCTACTTTGGCGATCAGGGACATGTGCCGTATGGCTCGCGCTCGATGGAGCAGATACAAAATTTCTCAGCTGGAATTACGAATTTTCTGCTGAAACAACACGCCAAAATAATCGTCGTTGCTTGTAACACGGCCTCTGCCGCGGCGTTGAAAGTTTTGCGCGAGAAATTTCCCGATCTTCAATTCGTTGGTATGGAACCTGCCGTCAAGCCTGCGGCGGAATACACGCAGACGGGCAAGGTCGGCGTGCTGGCGACGCCTGCGACGTTTCAAGGTGCGTTGTATGCTTCTGTTGTGGAACGATTTGCGAATGGGGTTGAGTTACTGCAAAACACTTGCCCCGGTCTCGTTCAGCAAATCGAAAGGGGAAATTTGAATAGCGAAGAAACGCACAGGATTTTGGAAGAGGCGCTCGTGCCTATGCTAGAGAAAAATATCGATACGGTTGTGTTGGGATGCACCCACTATCCGTTTGTGATTCCACTCATTCAGCGGATTGTGGGAGATAACGTTCGTGTGATAGACCCCGCTCCCTCGGTTGCGAAGCAGGCTGGGCGTCTGCTTGAAGCGGAAGGGATGAAGAGTCAATCTTCCACGCGCGGCGATGCGAAGTTTTATACGTCAGGCGATGCAGCGAGGTTCAAATCCATGTTGCCGATATTGTTGGGGGAGAGGGGCGAAGTTGAAAGAGTCGAGTGGTTGAATGATTCGCAAATACACAGCCACAGAGGACACAGAGATCATTGAGAAAATTCAAAAGAAAAATCAGAGACCTCCGTGATCTCTGTAGCTAAGAGAATCACAACGCCCACGCTAGCATCATGCCGAAGATTGCGATGAGCACGCCGAGATGCAAAAACAAATTGCTTGCGACGACAAAATTTTCCAAGCTGATCCCTGAAAATGGTAATGCGTAATTGAGGACGACCAACGCCATTCCCAGTAAAGGCAAAAACCCTTTGCGATGCGCGAAAAACTCGGATGCTTTATCAACAATGGTTGAAAGCCATTTCATAATTCTTCCTCTTCTTCAGTTTCATGATGATTGTTGGCGACCTGCCAGCCGTTGAACTGCGCCAGCAAACGACCTGGGATGCGTCCCTGCATAAGCACGCCGCCGCGTCCGTGTTCGATGCGCTCGATCTGTCCCGCTTCATGGAACAACGAGATCAGCGCGCCCTGTTGATATGGAAGCCGCACAAGGATCGGCGCGTAGGTCTCATACAATTCCTGCTGGATGACTCTCAGCAAATCCTTGATCCCGCTTCCTTTCAAGCCCGAAATTGTCACTGCCTTCGAATAGCGACTCACTGCATCCTTCGCGGACTCGGGGTCGCGCAGGCGGTCAACCTTATTCAATGCCGTCACAACAGGAATGTGATGCGCGCCGAGTTCATCGAGTGTATTTTGCACGGCATTGAATTGATTCAATGCGTTGGGGTGTGAGATGTCAACGACATGCAAAAGCAGGTCGGCCTCAACGATTTCTTCAAGGGTTGCATGGAAGGCTTCGATCAGGGCGGTCGGCAATTTTTGAATGAAACCGACCGTATCTGTGATCAGAGCCTGGTATCCGCCTGGTAATTCCACTTTACGCGTCGTGGGATCTAGTGTGGCGAAGAGTTGGTCGGCAACGTGAACTTCTGATTTTGCCAATCGGTTCAACAAGGTTGATTTGCCCGCGTTTGTATACCCCACGAGCGCAACTGTTGGGATGCGCGAACGTTTGCGTTGGGCGCGGTATCTCTGGCGATGCGCGCCTACTTTTTCCAATTCCTTTTTAAGGTGCGCGATGCGCTTGCGGATTGCGCGTTTGTCCACTTCCAATTGTGTTTCGCCGGGACCGCGCAAGCCCACGCCGCCCGTTGAACCGGCGCGCCCGCCTCCGCCGCCCGCCTGGCGTTCAAGATGCGTCCATTGACCTGTGAGGCGCGGCAGATAATAATCATATTGAGCGAGTTCCACCTGCAACATGCCTTCGCTGGTGTGCGCGTGCTGCGCAAAGATGTCGAGGATCAACGCGGTGCGATCCAACACGCGAACGTTTTTTCCCATGATCTCCTGCAATTCGCGTTGGTGGCGCGGGGAAAGTTCATCATCGAAGATAACGACTTGCGTCAACGTCTCTTCCACGAGCAGTCGCACTTCCTCCACCTTGCCGGGACCAATATAGGTCTTGACGTGCGGGCGGTCCAGTTTTTGAGTCAGTTCGCCAACGACATTAAGCCCGGATGTATCTGCCAGTAAAGCCAGTTCGGTGAGTGAATCCGCGAGCGGTAGGAAAGTCTTCTGCTGAAACAAGTCAACGCCAACAAGAAAAGCGCGTTCACGCGGCGGGGTTGTTGGTTGTGGGGTTCTTTTGGACATTTTGTTTTATGATTCTGGAGTCAGGCAGCTCGCTGTCCGATGGCGGGAGCAAACTCTCAAACTCCAGAGTCCTACTTCTTCCTATCAAGTGTATCAAACAATTTCTTCATTTCGAGATCCGGCGTATCCGTGCGGGCAGGGACAAGGATATGAAACGTGGAGCCGAGGCATTTGATTTCATCGTAGCCTGGGGACTCAACCCAAATCGAGCCGCCATGCGCTTCGAGAATCCCGCGCGCAATTGGCAGGCCCAAGCCAGGACCCCCTCCTTTGAACTTGGTCTTGCCACTGGAGTGTAATTCCACGCGCCCCAGCTGCCCAAATTTTTCAAAGATGACCGCCTGGTTTTCAGCGGAGATGCCGATACCAGTATCCGCGACGACCACTTCGATGAAGCCGGGCAATGGTCTTCCGTCAATCGTGATCTTTCCGCCATCCGGGGTGTATTTGATGGCATTGCTGATCACGTTCTGTAGTGCCTGCATCAGGCGCATCGAGTCGGCGTAGATCCATTGGTCGCTTCCATCGAATTCCAGGATATCCAGCGTCAATTTTCGGTTGGCGAGCGCGCTTACGACTTCCAACTGGATGGCGCTGATTGTATGCCCCAGTTGGATTGGCTGAAAGTTGAGCGTGAGCAGTTGGTTGTCAATCAATGAGACGTCAATCATATCGTCCACAATACTGCGCAAGCGGACTATCCCGGTGTTCATGCCCGTGAGCAGGCTTTCCAGGCTTGCGCCTTTCTTCTCATTTATCAAGTCATCCATCATGGACGCGTAGCCTTCAATCAACGTGATCGGCGTTTTGAGTTCGTGCGCCGCGACGGAGATGAAAGCGGATTTGCTCTTGTCCACGCGCTCCATGCGCCTTTGCACTTTTTCCATCTCGCTGGAGATGTGCGCGACACGCGTTTCCATTTCATAGCGCGCCACCACTTCGAGTCCGTACGTATAGATCGGGATGACCGCCGCAAGCAGGTCGAGTGTCTGTTGTTTGGTCAGCGAATCACGCGAGATTTGAATGGTCAACGCGATCATGCGGTTGATCAGGAACGAGACGTGATACAACCCTTCTTCGAGATCGGTCTCCGTGGATGACTTTGCCCAATCGAGGAGGATCGGATCCATCCAGGCAGGGTCGCCCGTCGTGATGGATTGTTCGAGTAATTCAAAGAAGCGTCCTAATTGCTCCTCAAAATCGGCGCGCACTTCCATGCCGCGCGCCAGTTCCTGCCCAACGCGCGAAATCCACCCGGGACGGATCTTTGCGAGCGATCTTTGGATGGGTGTTACCGCGGTTTTCTTTGGCATGTGGTCCAACGCTTGCCCTGCTTGGCGAAGCCGTGTCGAAGAGGTATTATGCGCCACGTCATTTTATCAGGGTTGCGCGCTTTGTTGTGCCACCCAGGTCCATAGAGTTTTACCCACAATTTCCAGACTCTCCGCCGAAACTTTATCGGGCGTATCCTGTATGGTGTGCCAGTATGGATAGTCGAAATCAATGAGGTCCACTGCGGGAATGCCAACCTCCAAAAACGGTGTGTGATCGTCGATCATTGAGTATTTATATTCGGGAATAAATTTGCTTTCGTACCCCAAATTCTTCGCGATCGCCCAAATCTCATCGGTCAATTCGGGATTCGAGTTACGCTCCTTATAAATGTTCAAATCCGCGTCGCCGATCATGTCCACGACGATAACTGCGCGCGGCTGAAAAGAATTATTTTCAACAAATTCACGCGAGCCAAGAATCCAGTCCCAGCCTTCGATGTTGCCATTATCCTCCGCATCGAAAAAAACCAGCCACACATGGGCTTTAGTCTCCGGCAAACTGCGCGCGAGTTCGAGCAGCACTGCAACGCCAGATGCGCCGTCATTTGCGCCGGGCATGGGTTTCGAATGATTCGCCGGATCGGTATCGTTATCGGCGAACATGCGCGAATCATAATGCGCGCCGATGATGATTTGCGGACTCTCATCCCTCCTCTTTGCGATGATATTTTGAATGGGATGGCCCGTCGCCTCCGATACCTGGACTTCGACCTGCCAGCCCGCACCGGCGAGTTCATCCCGCATCCATTCCCGGACTTTGACATGCCCCTCCGAACCTGGCGTTCGCGCGCCGAAAGCGACTTGGGTCTGCACGTCCGCGTAAGCGTGCTGACCGTCGAATATAACAGGATCAGTTTCAGGCTGGGAGCGAAGTGAGAACACGTACCAGCCAATCGCGCCGAAGAGCAAGAGTCCAATGACTGATAAGTAAAGCGCAATGGATTTTTTAGTCATGTGGTTTTCTCTGGAGTCAGACGGCTTGCCGTCTATCTGTGCAGTAGTAAGCTCCTGCACTCCAGAATCGCGGATTCTGCGCGGTCAGCATACGCTTGACCGCGTTCACGCCTTCCAATTTTGGAGGTGAGCTCAAGCGAAGGAAGAATTCCGAAGTTGGCTTTCATCGGTTGGAAGTCTTTGAGGTCGGCGTGTGTGACGTAATGACACAACGCGCCGAGCATGGTGGTTTGCGGAAGCGTGATGGATTCTTCGTGGTAATGCAAGCGCGCGGCGTTGATGCCTGCCAGCAAACCGGTGGCAATATTGCCCATGTATCCCTCCACGCCCGTGATTTGACCCGCGAAGAAAAGATCATCGCGTGTCATGTGTTGGAGCGTGGGACGTAAAAGTTTTGGCGACGCAATAAACGTGTTGCGGTGCATTTGCCCATAGCGCAGGAACTCAGCGTTCTCAAGACCAGGGATGAGCCGCAGCACGCGCTTTTGTTCGGGAAACTTGAGGTTGGTTTGAAAGCCAACAAGATTATAAAGACTTCCCGCCAGATTATCCTGCCGCAGTTGAACAACAGCATACGGGCGTTTGCCAGTTTGTGGGTCTTTGAGTCCAACAGGACGCATGGGACCAAACGCAAGCGAATCGATACCGCGCTCGGCAATGATCTCGACAGGCAGACAACCTTCAAAGAAGTGACCAGCTTTGACTCCGCTTTTGATTGCATCTTCAAATGCGCGCAACTCAATGCGTTCTGCTTGTAACAATGCTTCGGCAAATACGTAGTATTCTTCTTTTGTAAATGGGCAGTTGATGTAATCGCCCTGGTCCTGTTCGCCTTTGTCATAACGCGATGCGCGGAAGGCGATATCCATGTTGATTGATTCGGCATGGACGATTGGCGCGATGGCATCGAAGAAGAAGAGGTATTCTTCACTGCTCAGCGCCGCGATGGATTGCGAAAGCGCGGGGGAAGTGAGGGGTCCGCTGGCGATGATGGTTAGGGATTGTGGAATTACCTTTGCCTCCTCGCGGACGATTTCAATATTGGGATGATTTTCAATCCGTTCGGTGACCAGCCGCGCGAACAATTCGCGGTCAACTGCCAACGCGCCGCCCGCAGGCAGGGAGGTGGACTCGGCACATTCCAAAAGCATGGAGCCGAGAATCCGCATTTCGTTTTTGAGCAAGCCAGAGGCGCGGTCAGGGAGGTTCGAGCCGAGAGAATTTGAGCAAACGAGTTCAGCCAGGTCACGAGTCTGATGCGCTCCCGTTTGGAGAGTCGGGCGCATTTCATAGAGTCGAACTTTGAGTCCGCGTTGTGCGGCTTGATATGCGGCTTCACTTCCCGCAAGCCCGCCGCCGATTACGATTAAGTCAGTCATAGGTTGATTTTACCATCGTGCCGCAAGATGCCATCTTGCTCCACAAAATATACTCTGCTGTATAATTAACACACAATGCCAGTTCAAACCACAATTGAGACTCAACTCAAAGAAGCCAGCCAGTTGACGGACGCGGCTTGGGCGGCGTTGGTCGAGCGCGAGGCGGGGAAATGGCGCGTGATTTCACATTTTCATCTTGCAAAGAAGACGCATCCCGCGTTGGTGAAATTCCTAGGCAAAGCAGAAGTGGACACGTGGTTGTGCGGCGCGTTGAGTGGGGGACAAAGCCGCTCAGTTTCTTTGCCCGACCCCGCTGTATTGGATGCGGCAAGATTATTCGCCTTTCCCGTGCTAGGCGTATCCCGCGTTGTGCTGGCCGGGACGGATCAATTGACGAATGAGTCACAGCGGCTTTGGCGTTTGGTTGTTTCAGGGATGCAAACTGAAACGGCTGCGCCTGATCCATCCGCTTCATCGTCAGTGGCGGCATCCTTATTGATCCCCGACCTGGATTCCGAAAGCCCGTACGATTTGCCGCGCGCGCTGGACCGCGCATTGACTTCATTTGTGCGCCTCGTTTCCGTGCAGGGAGGCTGGCTCGCGATCCGACGCGGGGATTCTCTCGAAGTGCATGCCCAGTGGAATGCGCCCTCCTGCGCCGATCTGGTCCTTTCGATTGACGCGCATACTTTGTTCCGCCGCATGAACCGCAACCTGACGCCTATGGTTGTCCAGCGCGGCGACTCGCTTTGGTCGCAGATTCCCCACAAGGGATTGAAATCAAATACGCGCCTATGGACCTGCGTGCCGCTGGTCATTGGTCAGCGACTGATCGGCGCGCTCGTTTTGTGGCGCACGGGCGAATTCAAAGGCGACGAATGGAATCGCCTGATTGACCTTGCCACGCAAGTCGCGCCTGCGATTGAAACGATCATTACAGTTGCCGAGATGTCAGGGCATCTGCTTCGCATGGCGATGCTGAATGATTTTGCAATCACGGTTTCTTCGGGGCGCAATCTCGATCAGATCGCGCGCCGCATGTTCGCGTTGCTGTCGCGCGCGTTTGGGACGGAACTGATCGTCCTATATTTGCTTTCATCGGATAATCGCCTGTTGAATGAATATCGCAGCAGCGAAGGCAATATGACCTCGACCGTGCGGAGCGCGGAAGAGCACAAGATTGCCCCTCTGCTGGCGAGCGATCAGAAGATGCGTCTGGGGGAAGTTCCTGCCAATGTAAATTTGCCATTGTATGACAGGGTATTATCGGGTTTGTACGTTCCCCTACGCTATCGAGGACAAGCAATAGGCATTTTATGCGTCGAAAGCCTCAGGAGCGAAGCGTTCAGCCCTTATGATGAAAGCCTCATGGTGGTGATTGCCAGTCATCTTGCCAGCCTTGCCGATTACACGCGCCTGCGTGAAGAAGCGGAAGGACGCGCCCGCAACCTGGGACTTATTCATGAGGTTGTCCAGCAGGTGGTCGGTCTGACCGATGCGCGCCAGGTGGCTGAGATCACCTCAGATTTGCTGGCGCGTTACTTTGCCTTTGAACTTGCCGCGGTCTTCATCGCCGACGATAAAGGCAACCTGACGATTGGTGGCTTCGGCGGAACTAGCCAGAACGTCGTCAAGCGCGCCATGAAATCATTTGAGTATCCTGTCATTGGCGGGATCACCGGTCATGTATTTGGGACAGGCGAGAGCATGATGGTCAATGACGTGTTGCAGGACAAACGCTATCGTTCCATCAAAGGCTGGCAGGCAGGTTCTGAAATGTGCGTCGCCATTCGCGAGGGTGAAAGAATCCTGGGCATCATTGACGTGGAGAGCAGTTCGCGCAACGCGTTTACGCATAACGACTTCATCGCGCTTGAATCTCTGGCAGGTATTCTTGCCAGCGTCATTACCAGCGCGGATCAATACCAGAGATTACAGGTGACGATCAGCCAGTTGCGTTCCATGCAGGTGGAACTGCGCGCCCGCATGGAGGCGCAGCGTTCGGCGGAGGATCGTCTGATCCAAGCTGCGAAACTTGTCGCAGTGGGTGAAATGGCGGCGGGCATCGCCCATGAGTTGAATAACCCGCTCACTTCCGTGACGGGCTTCGCTGAACTGGCTCTCGAAGGTATTCCCGAAGGGACTGAAACTCGCAAAGACCTTGAGATTGTGATGCGCGAGGCGATCCGCGCGCGTAATGTGGTACGGGGCTTGCTCGATTTTGCGCGCCAGAGCGAAAGCACTCGCGCACGCGCATCGCTGAATGAGGTCATCGAAGATGTGGTTGCCTTGAGCCGGCATCTAATTCATACAAGCGGGATAGAATTGAAACTTGGTCTCCAAAAGGACCTTCCGTGGGCTTCCGTGGATGTGAATCAGATGAAACAGGTCCTGGTTAATCTGGTCCATAATGCTCTTCAGGCAATGCCCGATGGAGGCGAAATGAAAATCATGACCGAATCTGTTTCCCGCAATAAGCGCGATTGGGTTATCGTATCCGTGCAGGATACCGGCGTGGGAATTTCCCAACCGGAACAGGCGCGCATCTTTGAACCGTTTTACACCACGAAGGGAAACCGAGGCGGCACAGGGTTGGGACTTTCGGTCACTTACGGAATCATCACCGATCATGGCGGACAGATTGATGTTGAAAGCCAGCCGGGCGCAGGATCAAAGTTCACGGTATGGCTGCCTTTATGATTATGTTGTGGCACGGAGGGTGTTCTTCCCGGCGACACCTGCGCCTTCTCGAAGAGACCAGTGCAGGTGAGCCACCTCGATAAATTGGTATGAACTCTTCCATAAGACTTTACCGTTTAATGGGAGGCTGCTTCGCACAGTGCGCTCGCAGTGACATCTAAGAAATTATGGAATCCATTTCAGTCCTCGTTGTAGATGATGAACCCGGCATTGCATTGTTGTGCAATCGCATCTTGAGCCGCGCCGAATATCAAGTCACGTCGCTGACCGACCCGCGCGCGGCCATCGAGCACCTCCAACAAAATCACGTTGACCTGCTGGTGGTTGACATCCGCATGCCTGAAGTGGACGGCTTTGACGTGATCTCTCGCGCGCAAATCGTCCAGCCTGATATCGCCGTGTTGGTGATGACCGGCTTTGGCACAGTTGAAACAGCCATCCGTGCCTTGCGTCAGGGTGTGGATGGCTTGTTGCTCAAACCGTTCGAGAAAGGCGACGAACTGCTTCAAGCCGCGCGGCGGGCATTATTGGATAACCAGCGCAAGCGCGATACAGCGCGCGTGCAGGCGCTGCGTCCCCTGTTCAATGTGACCGAAACCCTGTTTGCTGAAACTGACCGGGATAAGCTTCTGGACCTGATCGTCGCCGCGATTTCCAATCACCTCAACTGCTCGAATGTTGCCTATTATCAGGTTAACAATGGTAGCGTGTCTGTGATCTCGCAACGCGGCAAGGTTCTTCAAGCGGATGAGTCGGATTTCGCCGCGCGACTCATCAGCCGCGTCGATTCAGATGGCGACCCGATGGTGATCAACGCGACAGGCCCTGGGGAGGCGGATGCACAGTCGCTTCTTTCCGCGCTCGGGCTTGATTCAGCAATCCTGATTCCCGTCACGCGTTCCAATCTGCATAGCGTTTTGTTCGCGGCGCGCGACGCGCAAAGCGCGCAAGGCGCGGAGCGTCCCTTCCGTGGCGCGGATCTGGAAATGTTCTTCGTGCTGGCGCGCCAGGCAGTCGTTGCGATGGAGAACGCGCGGCTTTATGCGGACTTGCGCAACTACGTAAAACAAGTGGAGGATTCACAACAAGCATTACTGCGCGCGGAAAAAATGGCGGCCGCCGGACGGCTGACCGCATCCATCGCGCATGAAGTCAATAACCCGTTACAATCCGTGCAGAATTGTTTGCACCTTGCGGGACGCGAGGATGTGCCACCCGAAAAACGCAGGGAGTATTTCGATCTTGCGAAGAATGAGCTTGACCGCTTGATGAAGACGATGCAGCGCATGCTCGATTTCTATCGCCCCGGCTCGGCGAAGGTTGAACAGGTGGACGCGCTTGAATTACTGGGACACGTATTGAGCCTGACTTCACAACAACTAAGCCAACATCATGTGGGAATAAAAACGGAATTGCCTGAATCCCTGCCAGCAATTTATGCAGTGAGTAGCCAGGTCCAGCAGATATTCTTCAATCTGATCTTAAATTCACTGGATGCCATGCCCGGCGGCGGTGACTTGAAGATCAGCGCTTGGGCGCTCGATACTGGCATCGAAATGACCTTCCAGGATACAGGTCCCGGAATCCCCGAGGAGCGACGCAATAACATCTTTGAACCCTTCTTCAGCACCAAGGATGGCGGCACCGGCCTTGGGCTGACTGTGAGTTACAATATTGTCACCGCGCATGGCGGCACGCTTGATATTATCGATGGACAAGAACCCGGCGCGTGCTTTCGATTATTCCTGCCGATTGGAGATAAACAATGAAGTCAAACATCCTTGTCGTGGACGATGAACCGGTTGCGCGCCAGTCGCTGAGTGACATTTTGCGTCTTGAGGGATATATCGTAAACTCGGCTCCTAATGGGCAGGCGGCAGTGGAATACGTCCGCACGCATCCTGTTGAATTAATAATCGTTGACCTGCGTATGCCCGGCATGGACGGCCTGGAGGTTGTTCAGGTGGTCAACCAGGTTTCACCAGAGACTGAGGTGATCTTGTTAACTGCATTCGGCACAACTGAGTCTGCCGTTCAGGCATTGCGTTTGCGAATCCATGATTATTTACTCAAGCCTGTCCCGCCGTCGCAAGTAGTGAACAGTGTAAAGAAGGGGTTGACGCGCCGTGAAGCGCGCCTTAAAATGCGCGGCGGAACTGCCACTGCAGACGTGGACGAGGGGATCGCAGAGTTTTCATTGAAGGACGGCACTCACATTGACCTCTCCCGCCGGCAGGTGCGCAAAAAGGATCAAATTGTCCATCTTACGCCTGCGGAGGGACGTTTATTGCGCGTGCTGATCGAGAACCCGGGACGCGTCTATTCGCACCGCGAACTGGTCCTGCTTGTGCAGGGATACGATACCTCACAGCGCGAAGCTCCCGAAATTTTGCGCCCGCTCGTAAGCCGATTGCGTCACAAACTGGAGGGATTTCCTGCGCTTTCAGACCGCATCGTCAGCGTGCGCGGCACGGGCTATTTGTATGAGGGGGATGAGTGACCGTTTCTCAAAATTGAACATCCGCGATGGCGGAGGAAATGCGCTGACGGACGTTTTGCCTGCCCAAATCGATAGAGCATTTTACGAAAAATGTGAGATAATTTCATCATCGAAACTTGAGTTAAGCAGGAAGTCGAAATAAGGTAGTCAACGA
>CAZIYY010000028.1:0-35847 GCA_964543585.1 uncultured Anaerolinea sp.
GAGCGCGCCTCAATCGCACTGAGGAGGTCAGGGGTTCGAATCCCCTCAGGTCCACTGGATTTTCGATTGACGATTGTCCAAGTGCAATCGTAAATCTGAAAACAAAAATCCAAAACGTGTGCTGAGTTTATCGAAGCATCGAAATGGGGCCCATAGCGCAGTTGGGAGCGCGTCTCAATGGCATTGAGAAGGTCGAGGGTTCGAATCCCTCTGGGTCCACAAAATTGAATATAAAGTTATGGCAGGAGTAGTAGGTCATCCCGTCAGCGAGTTGGGAGATGGGTGAAACCCAGGTGGAAGCCCAACAACGGTATATAACGGGAATGCCAATAAAGACTGAACTCGCCTGTTTTCTCGCAAGAGGACTTTGCTGGTGAATCAAGTAGTCAGCAACGGCTTCATCCGTTATCATGAATAAAGTGGTCAATTAGCGACTACCAGACTAATTGACAAACTGGGTGGTACCGCGGAGGAAATCCTTCGTCCCTGAGTGGATGAAGGATTTTTTGTTTTCCCTCACCCTGACCCTCTCTCAAAGGGAGAGGAGATAATTTGAAAGGAGGCACGTATGAACATTCATATTAATTATATCTTCTGGAAACAGGGACCTCTGCTTTCGCGCCTCCTGTTTGAGTCATAAGTCAAAGCTCACACGTCAAGGCGTGACGTTTGACGTTTAACGTTCGACATTAAATATGAATATTAATGAGGAAAGAATGGCTACAAAAAAGAAAAAGAAAACACCAGCTACTAAAAAGAAAACATTCCCAAAGGCAAAAAAGACTTTAACAAAGAAGGTCGTTGCCAGGAAGGTCAAGAGAACGATCAAACCTGCAGCTTCGAAAGGAAAGACAACGAAGAAGGTCGTTGCTAAAAAGGCTATATCTGCAAAGAAGACAGCGGTAAAACAGGTCGCCCGAAAATCTAAAGCAACAAAACCTGTTGTTATCAAAGCGATTATGGCTGTGACGAAAAAGCCAAAAGCATTGGTGCCTTTTATAAAGAAGCAAAAGGCTATTCAGGTTGTGATGACCGAAGCGAAAGCGACTTCAGTCGCTACTACAAAACGAGACATCTCCTTCAACCCGCAGGTCTTCGAGCCGAAGTGGCAGAAGAAATGGGAAGCGGATAAGTTGTATCGCTCCGTGATTGACAACAGCAGACCCAAGCATTACGCGCTGACGATGCTGCCCTATCCCAGCGGTGACCTGCACATCGGTCACTGGTACGCGATGATCCCTCCCGACGCGCGCGCGAGGTTCAAGAGAATGCAGGGATATAACGTATTGTTTCCGATGGGCTTCGACGCCTTCGGTTTGCCTGCGGAGAACGCCGCCATCAAAGAAGGCGTGCACCCGATGAAGCGCACGTTCGAGTATATCGCGCGCATGCGTAAACAGATGAAGACCATGGGTACGATGTTCGATTGGGAACGCGAAGCCGTCTCTGCCGACCCCGAATATTACAAATGGACTGAATGGTTCTTCATTCAGTTATTCAAACACGGATTGGCTTATCGTAAAAAAGCCGCAGTGGACTGGTGCCCTAAGGACAACACCACGCTGGCGCGCGAGCAAGTCAAAGGCGAAGAACGTTTATGTGACCGCTGCGGCACGCCTGTCATCAAGAAGGAATTGGAGCAGTGGTTCTTCAAGGCGACGAAATATGCAGATGAGTTATTGAGATACGATGGCGTGGACTGGCCCGATTTCATCAAGGTTTCACAGACGAATTGGATTGGTCGAAGTGAAGGCGCGTCAGCGACACTCAAGACTGCCCCCTTCGGGGATGATAAGGCTGGTGATCCAATCGAAATATTCACTACCCGCCCCGATACGATGTGGGGCGCGACGTTCATGGTCTTCTCGCCCGAGCATCCCTTGGTGGATAAGGTCACCACACCTGAACATAGAGAAGCCGTCAGCGAGTATAAGGCTCAGGCGGCGAAGCAGACCGACATCCAGCGTGGAGCGAAAGATAGAGAGAAGACGGGAGTCTTTACTGGAGGCTACGCCATTAATCCAGTGAACGACGAACGGATCCCAATCTGGGTTGCAGATTATGTGTTGATGTCGTATGGCACAGGCGCGATCATGGCAGTCCCCGCGCACGATCAGCGCGACTTTGAATTTGCGCGTAAGTTTGGGTTAAAAGCCGTGCCAGTGATTCAACCCGAGGGTGTTGAATTGAACGGTGACACGATGGAAGCCGCGCACGAACACGAAGGCGTGATGATCAATTCGGGTCCGTTCAACGGCACGCGCGCCACAAACGATAAAGGCATGAGCAATCCCGCCATTAAAGCCGTGACCGAATGGCTGGAGCAAAAAGGCATTGGCAAGCGCGATGTGAACTATCGTTACCGTGATTGGTTGATCTCGCGCCAACGTTATTGGGGCGCGCCGATCCCAATGGTCTATTGCGAAACGCACGGATGGAATCCTGTTCCCGAAGATCAACTGCCGGTGCTGCTGCCCGAAGATGTGGAATGGAAACCAACAGGCGAATCGCCGTTGAAATTGCATCCAACGTGGAAGCATACGACCTGCCCGATTGGCGGCGAGCCTGCGATCCGTGAAACGGATACGATGGACACGTTCATGTGTTCGTCGTGGTATCACCTGCGTTATCTGAGTCCGCATTACGACAAAGGTCCGTTCGACGAAGCCGAATACAACTATTGGATGCCCGTTGATACGTACACGGGCGGCAGTGAACACGCCAACATGCACTTGCTGTACACGCGCTTCTTCCATAAGGCGTTGCGCGATATGGGCATCACCGAAGGCGGCGAGCCGATGATGCAATTGCGTAATCAGGGCATGGTTCTGGCGGAAGATAACAGCAAGATGTCGAAGAGCCGCGGCAACGTGGTCGCGCCTGACGTGTTGGTGCAAAAATATGGAGCGGACACTGTGCGCGCGTACTTGATGTTCTTCGCAAGATGGCAACAGGGCGCGTCCTGGGACTCGCAGGGCATCGAAGGGACTGCGCGCTGGATGAGACGTGTGTGGACGTTATTCACGGACCCGGGTCTCGATACGAGCGAATCGAACGCTCGCTCTACTCGACCCTCAGAGGAGACTCTAAAGGTCTTAAGGCGAAAAGTTCACCAAACGTTGAAGCGTGTCACACATGATTTTGAGAATTTTGAGTTCAACACCATTATCTCCTCCTTGATGGAATTACTGAACGAAATTTACAAGGCGCGCGAAGCGGGCGCGATTGACACTCCCGAATGGGACGAAGCCACTGAAATCTACTTGAAGATGCTGGCTCCCGTCGCGCCGCACATCGCCGAAGAATTGTGGACAAATCACCTGGGCAAACCATATTCCATCCACCAGCAAATGTGGCCCAAAATTGACGAAGCCGCCGCGAAAGAAGATGTGATCGAAATCCCTGTGCAGGTCAACGGTAAGGTGCGCGACCGAATCACCGTCCCTGCGGAGGCCAGTGAGGATGAGATAAAATCTACCGCGCTGGCTTCTGAAGCAGTCCAGAAATATTTGGAAGGGAAGGAACCAAAGAAGGTGATCGTGGCGAATAAGAGGTTGGTGAGCGTGGTGATATAGACAAAAGAGAATTAGCGATTAGAGAATTGTTCTGCCAAAGTAAAAAAGCCCCGAGAGTCGTGAGACTTTTAGGGCTTACGCTTTGGTTCATAATTAAGCCGGAGAAACTTGCATGCCCGGGGATGTCAAGAAACTACTGACTGAACTCAAAAACGGACTTAAAAAATATACGAAGATCAACAAGAAGGCTCTGACTTTGAGCATAACTGCGGGACGGTTTGCACTTATGAGTCTATTGAAAAAAACTCTTTTTAACACGAAGGACACAACCCCGCTCGCCACGCTGAGAGTTTTGAATGATGCGGGCGGGACAAAGTGCCCAAAGGAATTCTTAGGAGGCTTCTCGAAAATCTTGATCTTCCGCGCGAACAACCTTTAAAATTCTTAGCGGTCTTCCCTGGCATAGGCTCAAAGAGACCAGGGCAGATGTGCGTGCTTCGCGGTAAATTAACCTTTTTGCGTTGCAGTCACTTATATCATCGTCGGCTCTTCGTACACGCCGAATACTTCCTTCATCAGCTGGATGATCTCGCCGAGCGTTGCATACGCGTGGACACATTCCATTAAATAAGGCATGGTGTTTTCTGTGCCTTGCATGGCAATCCGCAATTTATCCATGGTCTGACCGACGCGGCCGTTATCGCGCGTCTTGCGGAGTTCTTCCAGGCGCCTCACCTGTCTTTCATAACCTTTTGGATCCATCTCGAGTATCGGGATCGTCAGCGGTTTCTTTTCCGTGTAGGCGTTCACGCCAACGATTTTGCGGATGCCCTGGTCAATTTCACGTTGATAGCGATATGCCGCGTCTGAAATCTCGCTTTGGAAAAATCCTTTTTCGATGGCGGGGATGACTCCGCCCAACTCCTCGACGCGGCGGAAGTAATTATATGCCTGCCGTTCGATTTGGTCGGTCATGGCTTCGACGAAGAAACTGCCTCCGAGTGGATCAACCGTGTTCGTCACCCCGGACTCTTCCGCGATAATCTGTTGCGTGCGCAGGGCAATCGTCACTGCATGTTGGGAGGGGAGAGCCAATGCTTCATCCAATGAGTTCGTATGCAGAGATTGTGTTCCGCCAAGAACAGCGGCAAGAGCCTGAAGAGCGACGCGCACAACATTATTTTCCGGTTGTTGCGCGGTCAGCGAGACTCCAGCCGTTTGCGTATGGAAGCGTAACAACCACGAACGCGGGTTCTTCGCCTTGAATGTTTCCTTCATCTCGCGCGCCCAAATGCGACGCGCGGCGCGGTATTTGGCGATCTCCTCGAAGAAGTCGTTGTGCGCGTTGAAGAAGAACGAGAGGCGCGGCGCAAAGTCGTCCACATCCATGCCGCGCGCAATGCCCCAGCGCACATATTCAAGTCCATCATCGAGCGTGAACGCCAGTTCCTGTGCGGCGGTGGAACCCGCTTCCCGGATGTGATATCCGCTGATCGAGATCGTATTCCATTGGGGAACTTTCTGCGCGCCGAATTCCATTGTGTCAACGACGAGTCGCATCGAAGGTTCGGGCGGGAAGATGAATTCCTTCTGCGCGATGAATTCCTTGAGGATGTCGTTTTGAATTGTGCCGCGCAGTTGATCGGACCGGATACCCTTGTTCTCCGCGGCCGCGATATACATTGCCCAGATGATCGCGGCGGGCGAGTTGATCGTCATGCTCGTGGACACTTTTTCGAGCGGGATGCCATCCAGCAGAATTTCCATATCCTTCAATGAAGAGACCGCCACGCCGCACTTGCCAAACTCGCCCAAGGCTTCGGGTTGGTCGGTGTCGTAACCCATGAGAGTCGCGAGATCGAACGCGACGGATAAACCTGTTTGACCTTGATCCAGTAAATATTTGAAGCGCGCGTTCGTTTCCTCCGCGGTGCCGAAGCCCGCGAACATTCTCATCGTCCAGAGTTTACTTCGATGAAGCGTGGGGTGGACTCCGCGCGTGAAGGGGTATTCGCCCGGAAGTCCAAGAGAAGAGGCGTAGTCATCCTCTGCGACATCCAGCGGAGTGTAGAGTCGGTTGATCGGTTCGGAAGAGGTCGTGATAAATTCGTCGGCGCGTTCAGGCAGGGACTTGAGCGCTTTGCTCAGGCTGGTCTCCTCCCATGTTTGGAGATCGTTTTTCAAATCATCCAGTTTGTTTTTATCGTACATGGCAACTCCTTTGGCGATGCCAGGATTATACTTTGTCAGTATGGCATTGCGAGGAGAGAACACTTCGACTACGCTCCGCGCAGTCCCCATGAGCAATCGCCGCGCGAACGAGGAGATTGCTTCAGTCTCGAGGGTTTACCTTGACGGTTCGACTTTCGCTCACCGTGTCGAAGGAGTCGTCGCAATGACACATGAAAATGGTATACTCACTTCATGCCCCGTTTTGAAATTGACGTAGACCCTTGCGACCATATCACCGCGGATGCCATCGGCAAGCCAGGCCAGCGGGTATTTTATTTGCAAGCCTATCAGGACCAGCGCACGATCACGGTCATCATAGAGAAGGCGCAACTGCATTCGCTTGCGATTGGCGTTGAGCAATTCCTTTCGCAGATCAACGAGCAGAACCCGAATCTAGCGGAAGCCTCGGGCGATTACGTGGAAGAGGTGATGCGCATCAACCCGCCCGTCGACCCGTTGTTCCGTATCGGGGAAATCGGACTCGGCTACGACAAGGACCGCGACTCGATTGTGTTGTTTGTCAAGGAAGTGTTGACCGAGGAGGACGATCCCGAGAGCGCGGCAGTCATCCGCTTTTGGGCGAGCCGCACACAGATGCGCATGATGGCGCGTTGGAGCGTGGAAGTCGTCTCGCGCGGACGCCCGATCTGCCCGCAGTGCGGACAACCCATGGAGCCAGAGGGTCATTTTTGTCCGAAGAAGAACGGGCATTTGCATTAAGTTGAACGTCGAATGTCAAACGTCAAAGGCGAATCTCTGATGTTTGACATTCGACCTTTGACCAACCGATGGATAATTCCAAACACACGCAATTAATATCTGCCCTCCAACACGGCGACCTTGAACTCAAGGGTCAGTTCATGCTTGGCTCGAACTACACCTTTCTCGTTGACGTGCATTATCAGGATACAACTGTTCAAGCGGTTTACAAACCAAGCAAAGGTGAGCAACCGTTATGGGATTTCCCCGAAAACTCTCTCGCGGGACGTGAAGTCGCCGCGTATCTTGTCAGCGAATGTCTTGGCTTTCACTTCGTTCCGTTCACCACGCTTCGTAAAGATGGACCTCACGGTGCGGGTTCGCTCCAGCAATTCATCGAATACGATCCCGAATATCACTACTTCAACTTTACCGAAGACGACAGGCAGCTTCTCAAGCCCGTCGTCCTCTTCGACCTGCTCTGCAACAATGCCGATAGAAAAGGCGGTCACGTCTTCTTTGAAGACCGCACGCACAAACTCTTCACGATAGATCACGGGATTTGTTTCCACGAGGACGACAAACTGCGGACTGTGCTTTGGGATTTCGGCGGGCAAAAGATTCCGGATGACCTGCTCTCCCGCCTCTCCCTAAGCCCGAGCCTGCTCGCTGATCTTGGACGTTATCTCAGCCCGCGCGAGATCTCCGCGCTCTGCGCCCGAGCGGAATCCATCCTCAAAATGGGTCACTTCCCGCGCCAGCCCCGAGATAGACGCGCCATGCCCTGGCCGCCGCTATAACAAGTGCGTCGCACCTACTCGATGAGAGAATCTGCTTAATCAGATCAATGCCAAGATGGGATGCGTCCTGTTCAGTAAGGTGCGACGCACCCTCAGGAGACTTCCATGCAAGCCTTTGAACTGACTCAACTTATTTCACAAAGAGAATCAAGCGGCAAACTCTACCTTGAATTTCTCAAAGTCCCCGACCTCAGCCTGGGACTGTACGTCCTCCCCGCGGACGGAACGGATCCCCAATCACCTCACACGGAGGATGAGGTCTATTACGTGGTGAGCGGGATGGCGCAGATCAAAGTCGGCGATGAAGACTCGCGCCGCGTAGAGGCAGGCTCCATTGTTTATGTGGCGAAGAATGTGGAGCATCGCTTCCATTCGATTGAGGAAGAGTTGACGGTGCTGGTCTTCTTCGCGCCTGCGGAGTATTCTTTGCGGGTTTCAGGTTAAAGATTGAATCGGGTATAAAATAAATAAGAACAACGACAGCGGAGCAGAACAATGGCTTATTATCTGAATATTTTTTCTCCCGAAACTTATGAAACTTTTTCAAAATCTGATATGAGTTTGTCGGGCTTTCGCAAAAGACAGATTCATGCTGCTGAACGAATTCATCCTGGTGACAAATTTATTTGTTACATGACTAAGTTTTCAAGGTGGATTGGCATCCTTGAAGTGACAAAAGATTATGTTATTGACGAATCCCCGCTTTACTATCAAGAAAATGATCCTTTTGTTATTCGGTTTGGTGTAAAGCCAATGATATGGCTCAATAAAGAACACACAATTCCAATCCGTGAAGATGAAGTCTGGAACACTTTATCCTTAACTAAAGGACATCAAAAGCATTCATCATCATGGACTGGAAGATTTCGAGCAAGCTTGATTGAGATTCCAGAAAAGGACGGGGAATTTTTGGAAAGCCTTTTGGTTACCCAACAAACACAACAAAGAGTTCATGAAATTGACGAACAAGAATATCGAAAATTCTTAAAGCCAAGAGTACACCGCAGTGATAAAGTTGTAACTGTTGCAATTCCAGAAGAAAATGTTGAACCAGAACAACAACAGGAAGCCACAGATTTTGTTGTTCGGGAATCTATCAAGTATCAGGCTGTACTGGCTAAAATTGGCGAGAAAATGGGGTTCAGTATTTGGTTGCCTAAAAATGACCGTTCCAGAGTTTTACAGGAATGGAAACCAGATGGCAACACCTTGCTTAATACTTTACCTTTGAATTACGATGAAGCAACGATACGGACGATTGAACAGATAGATGTTCTTTGGTTGAGGAAGCGTTCTATTGTGCGTGCTTTTGAAGTCGAACACACTACATCTGTTTATTCTGGAATTCTCCGCATGGCTGACTTGTTGGCTTTACAGCCAAACATGGATATTAAGTTACACATCGTTGCTCCCTCAAGTAGAAAAGATAAAGTTTTTCAAGAATTACAGAGACCTGTTTTTTCGTTACTTGAAAAAGGTGCGCTCTCTGAACTTTGTACTTACATTTCATATGATAGTTTAGATGAATTGGTAAAACAAAAATTGTTATCGCATTTGTCGGATACAGTTTTGGCAGAATATGAAGAAGAAGTAGAGTAAACCAAAACAAGGCTTCCGAAGAAACTCTCGGAAGTTTTGTTTTACTAGTTACTGATAACTACTCACTGATTACTAAAAGGAATTTTTATGCTCCAACTACGAACAACTCCCTTCCACGAACGGACATCAAAACTCTGCCAGCCGCAGAATTGGCGGCGCTGGGCGGGATATTTGGTCGTCGGCTCATACGAGTTGACGCTCGATCGCGAGTATTGGGCGATCCGCAATTCGGCGGCGTTGATTGATGTCTCGCCGTTGATGAAGTACATCATCAAGGGCAAAGACGCGGCGCGCTTGCTAGACCGCGTCACCACGCGCAACATCCAGAAGATGAGCATTGGTCAGGTCTATTACACAGGCTGGTGCGACGACGAAGGCAAGATGATTGACGATGGAACGATCAGCCGTCTCGATGAGACGACGTTCCGCATGACGTCCGCGGACCCGTCGCTGAGATGGCTCTCGATGAACGCGGTCGAACTCGATGTTGAGGTTACGGAAGTCACCGACTATGTGGCGGCGCTCAGTTTTCAGGGACCCAACACGCGAAAGGTTCTGAATAAAGTGACTGATAAACCAGTGGACGAGCTGAAGTATTTCCGTCTAATGAAAAATAAGATCCATGGAATCGAAGTCACGATTTCAAGAACGGGTTACACGGGCGATCTCGGCTTTGAGATTTGGATGGACGCGCAGGACGCGCTCAAGATCTGGGACGCGCTGATGGAAGCAGGCGCGGATTATGGGATCACGCCCGTGGGTATCCTCGCGATGGACATGGCACGCGTGGAGGCGGGTCTCTTCATGATTGAGGTGGATTACACGTCCACGAGCCACGCGTGGATCGAGCCGCAGAAGTCGTCGCCGTTTGAGCTGGGACTCGACTGGACCGTGGCGCTCGATAAGCCTGGTTATTTCGTCGGTCGCCGCGCGCTGGAACGCGAGAAGCGCGAGGGATCTTTGTGGAAGCTGATGGGACTCGAAGTGGAATGGGACGGGATGGAGCGATTGTTCAAAAATGTCGGCTTGCCGCCTCAAATTCCTGGAATGGCAATGCGTGGAAGTTTGCCTATCTTGGTTGGGAATGTGCAGGTGGGGTACGCGTCCACGTCAACCTGGTCACCGCTGTTGAAAAAATATATCGCGCTCGCGCATTTGCAGAAACCGTATTACGAAGTCGGGACGAATGTGAGAATGGAAATTACGGTGGAACATCATCGTCAGCATGCGCCTGCGAAGGTGGTGAAACTTCCATTCTATGAACCTGAATGGAAGAGGAAATAAGAGAGATTGGACGCTTTGCATGGAAATTGGAGAAGAGTAAAATGTATTAATGAAGAAGGTGAGTTTCCGTTTGCAGGATTATCAACTTATGAAACCAAACCGTATCATCTTAATTCGGCACGGAGAATCCGAGGGAAATGTTGACGCAAGCCAATATTTAACCTTTCCAGATTATGCATTAAACTTAACGCCAAAGGGAATTAAACAACCCCAACAAGCAGGTAAGGAGATCAAGAAGATTATTGGTCCCGAAAATGTATACGTTTATTTATCCCCTTATTTTAGAACACGTCAAACTTACCAATACCTGAAAGCGAGTATTGAGACAAACGTAGTAAAGGCTATTGAGGATCCAAGAATCAGAGAGTTGGATTGGGGTCATCTCAGACATCCTGATGAAAATGAAGAGATTATTCGAGAAAGGGATAATTTCAGCACATTCTATTACAGAATACCTGATGGAGAATCAGGCGCGGATGTCTATGATAGAGTGAGTACGTTTTTAGATACCCTTCATAGGGATTTCAACAAAAGGGATTACCCTCAAAATACATTGATTGTGACGCATGGACTTACCCTTCGATTATTTCTCATGAGGTGGTTCCATTGGACAGTTGAAGATTTTGAAAATTTACATAACCCCCGTAACTGCCAGGTAGTTGTAATGCAGAAGAAAACCGATAATTACTATGAGCTAGTGACTGAATTAGAAACAAGGGATAGCAGACAGTTGCTGTTCTAAATTTTTCAAGAGGGAATTGAAGGTGAGCTATTTTCCGTCATTGCGATATACATAGTATATTCCCTTGCTCAAGCAGGGAACTGCTTCGCGACGACATTTTCCACCTTGACAAATTAGAACAAGTGTTCTATATTTGCGGCATCGCCCTTCCTTGCATGTTTTGTGGCCCTTCAACTACGTTCGGGAGGACCACAGGAGGTTTCCTATGAACCGTTCGATGCCCATCAAGTTCAACCTGCTCCCCCTCATTCAAAGCACCGCCCATAAACGCGGGCTGATCTTTGGAGCGATCATCCTCAGCGCGTTGCTTGCATTTGAAGTCTTCAACTACTCCAGCACAGCCTTTGCCTTGCATGACGTGCTGGGAGACCTGTCCTTCGGACCTTTCCACTGGGCGACCATCCTTGCGTTCGCCTTCTGCGGAATTGATTTTGCAGGGATCGCCCGCATCTTCACACCCGAAAAGGGACGCGACGAACCCGCCGAAGTTTGGTATCTCTTTGCCGCGTGGTTCCTCGCCGCGGGCTTCAATGCCACCCTCACCTGGTGGGGGGTCTCGGTGGCGATCCTCAAGCACAGCGCCGAAGGAGGCGTTCTGCTTGGGCAGGATACCATGACCAGGATCGTCCCTGTTTTTGTGGCGGGCATGGTTCTGCTGATCCGCGTTCTGCTGATCAATACCTTTTCCATTGCAGGGGAGCGCATCTTCTCGCTTGCGGATGACAGACCATCGCAATATCAGAACAAGCCTTATTATCGCCCCGACAATGAATCGGTCCGCGCGCCTAATTCATCTTTCCCGCGTCCTGCACCCAAGCCAACACCTGCCGCAGTTTCGCGGCCGCTCTATAATGAGCCGACATACCATCCTATTGGCATGAACGCGCAGGAACGCAATGATAATACCGCCATGCGGAGGTGACCGGTCACTTAAACAAAAGTTCCCACTACAAATTCGATCCTCCTACAACAAACATCCAACAAAGGCACAGACGCCGTGAAATGCGGCGTCTGTGTTGTTTTCATCACCAATATCGCTTATTATTTCAGCATCACATCCATAACAGCGATATCGCCTGAAAAGTTATAGGTATGCACTCCAAGAATATCTCCGTCTTTCGGCGGTTCGAGTTTTTCCATCAACTCCTCCTCGTATTCATTCACAGTTAGTCTTGTGATACGGTTAAGGTTTAACGCGTATCCATATCGAATGGAGGAATCCTGCGAGGGGCGCACGAGTCCGCCGTCCCTGAGAAAGATGCGGCCCGCCGGGCGAGCATAGCGCACGTCTGAAACGATGGGGTTCATCGAGTGCGGAGTCCATTGATCAGATAAAGGCTCATCGGCATAAAACAAATGTAGTTCGTCCCATGTTGATCCGCCTTCGCCCGCGATGTTCACGAACATCCACCACAGCCCGTCATGCTCGATCAACGTTGCATCCACAGCGGTCACATCCTTCATAACGGTTTTGTGATACTCCCATTGATCAGGGAAACGCGCGCAGCGATACATTTCAATGGCGCGGTTATCCGCGGTTTCGGGGATCATGTAAAGCTCGCCGCGATATTCAAAGATGAACGGGTACGAAAGATGATATGGTCTCTTCAAAGCAATTTGCGGCTCACTGAGACGGCAATCCCGCCCGACCTCAACATACGAAATGTGGCCGAGTTCAGTTTTATAAGGCAATTCTTCGAAGAAGATATATGTTTTGCCGTGCCGCTCCAGGATGAATGGGTCAGCCCAAAATGCGCTGCGCGGCGGGAACAGGGGATCGAATCCGTCCCAACT
This sequence comes from uncultured Anaerolinea sp., assembly GCA_964543585.1. Taxonomy (GTDB): domain Bacteria; phylum Chloroflexota; class Anaerolineae; order Anaerolineales; family Villigracilaceae; genus Defluviilinea. Next base: position 12,666 of record CAZIYY010000028.1, read on the forward strand.
TAATGTATCGCTTCCCGGTGCGACTTTTGCCATCAGCGCCCAGCGATCCTTGAGCCAAAGGTTTAGTAGTTTCCTTCGCAGGAAGACATAGATTTGTTTTACTGCGAGCGTGATAGTTTGCGCAGATGTTGGTCTTAAAATTTTTCTTGCAGGGTTCAATGGCTCTGCGCCTGAGAAAAATTCGTTTGCGCCCTGTGAATGTAGTTGCTTAAGCGCATGCGGGAGAAGGGATGCGACTCTCCACAGGAAGGTTTTCTGGTTGTGTGTGAACGAGCGGGAGTCGGTTACAGTGACGGATTTTGCAACTGCCTCAAGAGACGTTCCGCGCTGCGCCTCCACGACGCAATGGATCAATGCTTCGTCGTGCAACAATTCCAACCAGCCAAATTGCGTGTTTTGTATCACTCGTCCATTATTGCATCGCAGGGACCAGACTCCGTAACGTGCAATGTCGAGAAGCAATTCGGGAATATTATCAAGGCTGAGATTAAGGAGGACATCCAGGCGCATGGCTTTCAGGCGTGAGTTCTGTCCGTCCAGCTCACCCTCAAGCAATTGAACATTGGGAAGAACATCGAGAATATCCTTCTGTTCCCACGGGTTGGGATCTGAAAAAAAAACACGTTTATCCAATTGAAAATGGAGTTCATAAAGCTGTCTTGCAAAATCATCCTTGATTGTTGTTTTCCCCGTAAGCGCCAGTACAACCACTTCTGCATCGGATGAATCTTGAATCCGCTCCAACATGCGGCTGACCCAGATAGGCGCTTTCACGTTCGGCAGGATCACACCGACGCGAAGTTTATTCATGAAAAGCCACCGTTGGGGCGGAACGCGGAAAAATATAACAGGGGACGATATCCCAAACGCCGATAGAGAGGGATCGCCATATCGGATGGGATCAGCGTCATGCGCTTCAAGCCAAGTTCAATGGCATACGCGTGTGCGTGCTGGACGAGCGCAGTGCCAAGTTTTTTGTTGCGGAATGCATTCAGCACGTAGAGTTGATTGATGTAACCGACGTTGGGATAGATGGTGACCAGTTGCAGCCACCCGACGGCTTCCTCATCCGCTTCTATATAAAAGGAATGAATGTGTTTGTCGCGTAGGGTCTGCGCGTGGATTCGTTCACCTTCGGCGGTCAAATTATGGTTGGCGACCTCCGCCTGATTGATCGTTGTCGCCCTGTGGACGTTAATTGGAATGGTGTTCACTTTCGCAGGCAGGTCAAAACCCAAAACGGGTCCTGTGCGGACGAACTCGTGAGAAAATTTTGTATACTGGTCCTTCAAAGCGCGGTTGGAGGGCGAGGGATGAAAGACGTCAATGATATATTTCTTTTCATCGGGGACATCGTAAGCAAGCACCGCGTCCATAACGGCTTTTGCGTCCGCGCTCAGGGCGAGGAATTCGTATTGGAAAGATGCGATCGGCGCGCCGTCATAGAGGGAGACTCCAATGGGTCCGTGCGCTTCGTATTTTGTTTTGTAGGTTACCTGGTATACGTGGTTGTAGGAGGCGATCATTGCCTCCACTGCCCACCAGTTTTCAATGTCGGGTCTTGGGTTGCTCATAAAGTTAAGACGAGATCTCATCCCGTTTGTTACCGATATGATTATTGCAATGTGCTCTCACCGTTGGAAAGCGCGTAAAAACTGCGTCCCTGATCAAAGACAAAATCCGTCACAATGTAGCCCGACGCGAAGGCAGTCTCGAAGACTTCGCGCGAGAAGAAGCGCCAGTCGCGCGCCAGCGAAAAGTCCGCTTCCTTCAATGCGCTGAAATCGGATGGGATTTCGGCGAGCGTGAGATGTCCCTCGAGGGGAGAAAAATGTTCGGGAGGCCGTATCAAGCCTGAAATCCCGGAAAGAGGCGCATACAAAGGCTGGAGCTGGGCCTTTGAAAAATGATCCAGTTTCAACGGGTGGCGGGCGCGTTTGCCAAGTCTCCTGTCAACACGGCGCGTGTTGATCCACCAGTCCACCTGGAAGCGGTCGGAGGGCAAGCCCGCGTTCAGCCCGTCGCGCATTTCGCCATATTCGGAACGGCGATAGGTGTTGCAGACCGCGCCGAGTTTTGCGATGTTGAGATACGCATTTCGACTGAGCAATGGATCGTACGTCCACGTGATGTGGTCGAGTCCCTGATGGCGCACCATCTGCCACTGCGCCCGCTTCAACGCGAAGCCGACGCCTGAATCGCGATGCTCAGGGTGGATACCCATCATGTGCGAACAGTGCTTCGGGCGCGGACCATCGGGGGTGGACTCAAGCCCTGGGAAACCAAACACGAAGCCGATGAGTTGGTTGTTCATGAACGCGCCGATAACCAACCCGCCATTATGAACAGCTGTGATGAACACATGCGCGGGGACGACATCCGTTTCACTGCCCTGCCAGACTGCGCGTTGCAGTTCTTCAACGGAGGTCATGTCTTCAGGAGATTCAAGCAATTTGATAACCGGTGCAGTCATAGGTTAACGCGGGATGCGAAAAGCTTCCTGGATCTTTTTTATGAACGGTTTGCGCTCAAGATAGTCCAAACGATAGGCAAAGCGCGCGGGCATCAACCCAAATGTGCGCGGCAGGTTATCCACGGGGCATGTGCGGTTGACGGCGATGTAATCGAGCCAGTAGGTCGAGAGGTTGACTTTGGGGATGAGCGCGTCGAGCATGACGAACAACGAGCGCATGTAAGGGGGCGGAAGCGAAAGGAATGCGCGGCGCGTATGGGTGGCATTCATCAGGGTTTCGACAACCTGGCGGAAAGTGAAATACTCACCGCCGCCTACTTCATATGTTTGGTTGATCATTTCTGGATTTTGCAGCGCCCATATCAAACACGTGACCAGGTCTTCGACCCAGAGGGGCTGGAGCAGGCTGCGCCCGTCCCCAGGGATGGGGAAGAAGGGGAGCAAACGTAAAAGACCCGACATTGTATTGGTGAAACGGTCTTCGGGTCCAAACACAATCGAGGAGCGAATGATTGTATGTGGAACGCTGCTTCGGCGGATGTGTTCCTCCGCAATGCCTTTGGCTTTGTGCGTGGGGAACGCGGAGGCGCGGTCGGCGCCAATGTGACTCAAAAAAATGAACCTCTGAATGCCTGCGTCATTTGCAAGTTGGGCGAGGATGCGCGTGCCTTCGATATCGGTAGTCAGCAGGTTGCCGCGCCGTCCCAATGACCCCGCGCTGGCTAGGTGATAGATTTGGTCCACGCCGCGCAAAGCGGCGCGCACGCCGCGCTCATCGTTCAGGCTGACGACGGAAACTTCCACAGGGACGCCTTTCGGCAGGCGCGGCGAACTTGGAGAAGGACGAAGCAACACGCGCACTTGCTGTCCTGTTTCGGATAGTTGACGGACGAGCGCGCGACCTATGAATCCCGTCGCGCCGGTGACTAGAATCATGAAAGGGATTATAGCAGAGGAGGAATTATCGCCCCATGACGAATGTAACTGCAATGAAAATCCCCCCAGTTCACATTAGATGGGGGGATTTTCATAGGAAGGGGGAACTGAAATATCAATTACATGACTTTAGATTTTAGTTTTCCTCATTTGCACTCTAATCTTTTTATACGGCCTGAAATATTCAGTCGTGTATCCTGCAACCAACCAAGCCAGCCCGGCAAGCAGTACGGCGGCGATCCATCTTATCAATATGCTCATGTTGTACTCCATAATTTGAAAATAAACTCAACGTCTTTGTCTGTCGGAGGAGAATGATCCTCCGTTTACATGACGCATATTCTGAAAAAGGTAACGAAGGAAAACTTACAAAAAGGTACGGGTGTGTGACGAGCTGGCAACGGATCGCACTGGCGGCAAAATTAAAAATCTGACATCCTCGTCAAACCGATTGATTCCGCACTGCGCCTTTATCAAGTAATCACGGAGTAAACACTATTACCCTGACAGCAAGGCAGTACTTGACCTATTCCATGAGCAGGGCAATCAAGTTTCTATTGTTGAGGGGCTTTTCTCGCAAGTGGAACTGGAAACAGGACGTGCGTAATGTCCTTATGACCGTTCCAGGAAGTGGAAAGACCCTTCTTGCGTAAGTCTCAAGCATACAATTCCCAGATCTCTTTCCAGAGGCTCTCACGATCGCAATTGGTGAAGATCAGGAGATCACCCAGCGTCAAACGCTTGCGCATCAGGGATGCATTCATAAAGGCGAAACGCGCCTGTTTTTCATGGATGGGTGGTGCGAGTTGTGACCAGCGGACGGGCGCATCTATCGCCCGCAGGATTTGCAGGATCACTTCGGGAGGACACGCCTCCTGCGAGAGTTGAGCGCAGAGCGCGTCCCAATCTTTGAGAGCGGTCTCAAAGTCGTTGCGGTGCGCGTGCCACTTTTCCAATTTCTGGCGGTAATCAGCCCAGCACTCCGCGCCCGCTTTGCCAGAGGGGTCGATCAATCCGAAACTGCTTTCGATGCGCGCTTGCATTGTATTCATGCTGGGGTAGCAGTCATCCATTTTGACGGAAGCAGGCTTGAAGTCCGATAGGAAACGGTGATACATTTCCGTCCCGGCGAGCGTTGCCAATGCCACCTGCGATCCATGAACCGTTAGAGGCGCATGATCGATCTCTGCCTGCATATCCAGCACATGTGACATAACGTGCTCGAAGCCGGACATGGGCGTTGTGGCATGTGAAAGGGACATCGCCAGCCCGCCCAATGCTATTATTTTTGCGAGCATTGCTACACTTTCCATCCTGCCGCGGCGGATGCCGTCTGCATGTTCCAGCAAAATCTCATCCAGGGGTCCAACGAGATTCTTTGCTAACTCAGAATAAGTAGAATCCAAGCCGAGGCGGTGTGCGAGATACCAATCTGGAAAGCTGACAAATACCGCAAGCATATCGCCGACGCCGCCTGCCGTCATTTCAGCGGGGGCATCGCGCAAGGTTTCGAGATCACAGATCAAGGCATCAGGATAACGCGAATCAAGCGTACGCTTGACTCCATCCACAAAGGTTGGCGACATGTTTGACGTGAAGGCGCTCACGCTATTCGCGGTTTGATAAACGACAAAGGGCACCGCTTCACCGGTCTCTTGCTGATAAAGGAAACAACCATGCTTGGCAATATCGGTCACAACGCCAGAACCAATGGAGAGGACGGAACAACCATAGCTGAGGCTGGCTTGCACTTCACGGATATGTGCCATGTCTGTATGGACTTGTCCACTTTCATCGGCGCGCATTAAGGCAACTTGTACCTGCCAGCTGTCCTTGTGTAAAACCGCAAGCAGGAGTTCTTTTAGATCTTCTTCATCGCGACGCATATGTGTTTCATCCATCACGACGACCAGTGGCGCTCCCTGATGAGCGCCAACCGATTTCAGGATTTCTGTTGTTCTGAACAGCGCATCTGATTCAAAGACCATCGCTTTGATAGCCATGAATTCTTTTGCGGGGAATCCGGGCAATTTGCGAATGGCTTCCCAAAAGCGTGTCCCAGCCGCGGGGTCATAAGGCAGTTTGTTCATGTTATTTTCCTTGGTGAAATCTTAGCGAGTTCTTTCAGGAAGAATGCGCTTTAAGCCAATCTGCAATTGCGCCCAGATTCGTAAATGTATAAGTCGGTTGAAAAGGCGAATCGGCCAGGTCTTCCGGATGAGTTTCGCCGCTCCAGACCAGGCAGGTGGTTATTCCAGAGGTTTGCCCGAGGGCGATATCCGTATAAAGCCGATCACCGACCATCGCCATTTCTTCGATATCGAGTCCATATTTCCGCGCTACCGCATCAACGATCATCCGGTTAGGCTTGCCAACCACCAAGTCGGGATCGCGGCCTGTGGAGGCGCGCACAAAAGCGATCATCGCTCCGATGTCGGGCATATAGCCCGTCTCAGTTGGACAGTTGAAGTCCGGATGGGTGGCGATGAAAGGCAAACCCGCCCGAACAAAATCACAAAGATTCCATAGTTTTTGATAAGTCAATGTGGTATCGAAGCCGAGCACCACGAGTTGCGGGTTTTTATCTTCGAGTTGAAATCCATGCTCACGAATTTCTTCTTCCAGGGCAGGTGTTCCAACAACATAGACCGATGCAGATCGATGTTCCTGTTGAAGATATAGTGCAGTGGCTTCACCCGAAGTGAAGATTTTTTCTTCAGGGATGGGCAGACCCAGGCGGGTGATCTTTTCTGCATACAGGCGGCGATGCCTAGAGGAATTGTTGGTCAGGAATAAATAATCCCTGCCAAGTTCATTCAACGTTTCAATAAAGTATAGGGAACCATCAATCAGTTCATTCCCCAGGTTGAACGTTCCATCCATGTCCAGCAAAAAACATTTCACGCGCAGTAATTGTTCGTTATTCATAAGTTAATTTTTGCGGCTTGTTCAAAGACAGGCAGGAGGGAAAAATAGGCAGCGCGATAGAGTTGGTAATATTCTTCGTATACTGCACGGGTCCTGGAATCTGGCTCGCGCGTCTCTATTACATGTGTGGTGAGGCTGACTGCTTCTGATAACGAATCGATCAAGCCGGAACCAACCAGCGCAAGAATTCCCGCTCCCAATGCCGTGGTCTCTACTGTCTCGGTGATCGAGACTGGCAATCCTGTAACATCCGCTTTGATCTGTCTCCAGAGCGTGCTGCGCGCACCGCCTCCCACAACACGGATCTCCTGCAGAGGCAACCCCATGCGCAGCATTTGATCGGTGACATCTCGAATGGCATAGGCAGATGCTTCGAGAATCGCGCGACAAAAATGTTCACGACGATGGGCAAGAGTGAAGCCCATGAACGTGCCGCGCGCCAGCGCGTTCCAGGTGGGGGTCATCGCTCCCATCATACACGGTAACATGATGAGACCCCCGCTTCCGGCGGGAATTGTTTCTGCTGAGGCGTTGAGCAGAGAATAGGCATCCACTCCCTCCTGCGCGGCACGCGTCACTTCCTGAATCGAGAACTCGTCGCGGAACCAGCGATAATTCGCGCCCGAGACGAAGCCGGGATTTTCCAACAGCCATAGATCCGGATCGGCATGACAATGAGTCTCGACCAGTCCGCTTTCATCGAACAAAGCGCTCTCGCTGGAGGCGCAGACTGGTTCTGCTGTCCCGGCAATATCACAGACCAGACCGGGTTTTATCACGCCTGCGCCGAGGCAGGCAGCATGTTCATCGCCGCTTCCCAGAATTACTTTTGTAGACGTCGCGAGTCCAAGACGTTCGGCTGCATCTTGTCGCAATGTGCCAAGTATGCGTGTCGCGGGATAAATGGGTGGCAACAAGTGCATCGGGATCTCAAATACTTCACACATCTGCTGGGACCATATGCGGTTTCGCACATCCATGAGCAGGGCGGAGGATGCGTTGGAATAATCCACACCTAATTCACCTGTCAAGGCAAAGGCGACGTAACTGCCCGGCAGTAGAAAGTGAGCCGTTTCCCCAAACAGGCGCGGCTCGTGATCAGCAAGCCATCGAATCTTTGGCGCGACGTGTGATGGATCAAGATTCAGACCCGTGATTTTAAACGCGGCTTCTCGAGAGATCTGCCTGCCAGCGATCTCGCATTGTGTAACGGCACGGCGATCCATCCAGATCATGGCTGGGTGGAGGGGCTTACCGTGTCGATCAATGGCAACGACACCGTCCACTTGCGCAGCTAACCCTAATGCCAGAATTTCTTCCGGTAATATTCCAGTCTTGGCTAGTAATGCACGGACTGTGTAGGTGAGCGCATCCATCCATAGGGTTGCAGATTGCTCTGCCCACGCAGGCTGGGGATAATCGATGGGGTAGCTGGCAGATGCTTCATCGCAGATCTTCCCTTCAGCGGAGATCAAGATCGCTTTGAGGCTTTGTGAGCCAATATCACATCCAATAACATAATTCATGTGCAACAATCCTGTGCTCGGAATATATCTTGAGATAATAAAGCAATCCCCAACAGGAGATTGCTTGTCATTGTTTTTGGTTTTGGATCAAGTATATCGATAGGTAGAAAGACCTATTCATCATCAAGATTTTTAAGATGCTCGGCGCGCTCCACTTCCTCGACGTCGTTGTACCATTGAACACGCGTCCCGATGGCCGCGCGCGCCTTCCATTTCAAAGCTTTCGGTGCGTTCTCGATCATCTGTTCAAGCTGGGTAATCCGATCCTGGATGTTTTGGTTATCGTAGGCAGTAAACAGGTCTTTATAACGCTCCAATCCTTTGCGGATTTTGCCCAGGTTCATGGTTGTGGTGTAATAAAAGCCCCAGTCTTTGCTCATGATACTGGCAATGTATTTGCCATTAATAGTTTCCTTTTCTGTATCCCCAATGGGATGCTCTGCAAACAGCATCAGCATGTCACGAATATCCTTCTCATTGATCCTGACGATCTGAAATTTTTCCAGAGCGAGGTCAGCCAGTGGGATCGTCGGCGCATCCAGATGCAGACGGTTGCGGAAGTCAACAATATGACACATGTTCAATTCGTCTTCGAAAATATCCACGTGCAAGCCGGTCTGTGGGTTTTCATAGATATGCCGCCCTACAAACAAGCCGGGGGTCAGCGAAGCCTGCTGACGTTCCGACTGGAATTGACCGTTCGCAAAGAATTTTTCGATCTTCTCGCCTTCCTTCGAATAGGCGGCAAAGTCAATATCGGTGACATCGCGGCCCATGGCAACATGCACATGCACATGCTCCGGGCAATGGATGCGAAATGCAGTCGCGCCCAGGACGCGCAATGTCAACCCATTTTGTTGAGCTTTATCCACAAATTGAATTGCTTCTTTGACGAAATCGAACTGTTGTGACATGAGGTTCACTTTCTCTTTTCACATTAACTAGAGGTCTCGATAATCTTATTCTACATCAAAGCCAATCACGAAGGGCAGGCTAGTTTTGTGTAAAGGTGTAATTATCCAGACCCTTGCGCGAAAGCTCAAGCACGACTCCGCGCAGCACACCCTCGCCATATTCGCTCCCGGGGTTTACGCATGTTGTTTTACCAATTTTTTGCGCAGAGCGGCTCTCGTGGATGTGCCCATGCAAACCAAGCAGAGGCTGATATTTCTCAATGGCTTTGCGAACGGCTTTGCTCCCCACCGATATCATTTTGAAGCCACCTGTTAGTGACAGCTTGGGCGTCAGGGTTTCATCCAGTTCAGGGGCGATATCCAGATTGGTGTCGAAGGGTGGGACATGCAGGTTGAACACAGCCTGGGAGGGATTCTTCAGATTCGCAGCAACATTTTCAATCATCTGTTCCAACTGTTCTTCGGTCTTATCGCGGGGGCAATTCCAGGGTGTCTGGTTTGCCGCGCCAACATTGATCATTTCGTGGTCATCATCAAGTTGGATCAATCTCCCATCCACATTTTGAATGATCTCTGAGGAGCGGAACACACTGTCGACCTCATATGGATCATCGTTGCCAGGCTGAACATAACAGCGGATGCCTGTTCCTTGCAAACGTTCTTCAGCAATGTCGAGCCAGTGGCTCAAGCGACTCTTAGCCAGCTCGGCGAAGCGTCCTTCCACAAGATTGTGATCCTCCTTATAAGCTTGCACTTCCTCGGGTGTTAATCTCACTGGATACAAGCCGCTGTTCTCCAGGGTTGCTTCAAGTTTATCCAACTCCTCGCCTTCATCTATATCGTACAATTTGCCAAGGTAGTTGGCGCTGAAACGTTTGTTCCCCTGGCTCACAATTGGGACGACCATCTTGCCGATCATGTCGCCTCCGAGGATCAGGACCTGGGCTTCATAGAATTTTCCGGCGTTGATGAATTTCTTGAATACGACAGTCGAACCGTGCACATCGGTCGTGAAAAAGATGCGGGTGATTTTACTTCCGAACAGCGGCATTAAAGCCTCCAAAAGATATAAGTGCAAGATAAAGATAACACATCGATTAGTGATCACCTCAGGGTGGTCCCGATTCATTGATCGAGACCACCTCGAGGCGTTGTCCGTTTTACAAACGGACCGGATTCAAGACAGGTTCTAATCTGGTGGAATTTCCTTGAATCGTCTTTCGAAGGCTGTACCGCGCCGCTTGTTTGTGGCGACTGCAATATAGTAGAGCACAATCGGCAACAACATATAGAAGCCAAATGAAACTGCCAGTCCTTTCCATCCATAGTTATCAGAAGGCGGGTTTAGCGCAGGAACGAAGGTAAAGTAAACGGCAAAAAGGCTCACAATCAAGCCAGCCGCGCCTGCGATCACGATCCATGGAATATTGAAGATTTTCTGGCGAGTGATCTCGGGAGCCTTCTCCCAGATATCCTTGCGGCGATAGGGGAATGCCATGGCGGCGATGCTCAGGAAGATCCAGCCGAAGAACCAGATTGTAATGGTATAAACCTGGTAGGCGGAAAGCAGAGGCGTGATGCAATTGACCGTAAACTGCAGCCAGGAGATGATGAAGCCAAGCAGAACGGCGTATACAGGTGAACCGCGGCGGTTTACCTCATTCAGTCTTTCGGGCAGCATACCGTCAAAGGCATAGGCAAACAGGTTGCGGACTGGCGCGAACGCCAATCCCATTGCGCCGACCCAGTTGATCAAGCCCCAAGCCAGAGGTCCGCCTATCAGAAGCAGGATCGGGTTCTGAGTGGCATAGACCAACAGGAAGGGAGTCTGCGGGAAGGAGCCGAAGATGGGAACGTCTTCGCCTTTGGCATTGAGCATTGAAATTGCTTCCATCAAATCCTTGCCAAATCCGTGGTAAGTCACGTAGGTAAAGATTTGATAATAGATGATGAACAGGATGATCGAACCATACTGGGCTAATGGTTGAGCCTTATCCACACGCTTGATCTCGCCTGCAATGTTGGCTGAGTATGTTGATCCAAGAGCGGTTAGGTTCATGAAGGTCAGACCTGCCGCTACTGTTGCCGCAATCGAGACAAAGCCCGGCGTCCAGCCAAGTTCTTTGGCTTTGGCAAACACCGTCTGGTAATCAATGTTCTGAACCAACATCATACCCTTATGGACGACATCCGGGTTGACCGAGAGCAGCACGCCAGCATAGACGGCGAGCATGATCCAGGTCAGTATCACTGCTCCCCAGACGTAGCGCATGAAGACCTTGGTCCCAAGGTAGATGACGTAGAATGACAGCATCAGTGAGAGGGTGCCAACGATCCATACCAACCAGGAGCCCTGAGTGCGGGCTAACTCCAAGCCAAGATCGGTCATGGCTTGATTCTTATTGATCAAGCCCAGTTGGGTGATCGCGTGGCCGAACCCCCAGTTGACAACGAAGTTGGTATTGTTGGCCTGCCAGTTGAGGCCAACGATCGTCAATGTCCATGATGCGATGAAGCCCAGGAATGGATGGAGCACGCGGCTGATATAGATGTATTCGCCGCCTGAGCGAGGCATGGCTGATGAGAAGTAGGTGTAGATGGCCGCGAACGGAATCAAGGTCAACATGAACAGGATGGAGATTTGCATTTGGGCGCCGGCATACAGCGTAACGGCCCAAAGCAGGTAGAAACTGGCTTGTGTGATGTTCGGCGCTACGAAGGAATAAGCCAGCGCGGTCAACGGGCTGACGACACGCGTCATGCCGGAAGCCTTGCGGGAAAACACTTCGCCCGCCTGTTGTGCGGCAGACTGGATAGCATCGTTTTGAGCAGACATAAGTCGTACCTCCTTTCGTACTAACTAATCGGATTTTCTTGTCCTTGCCATTACGAACACTGCACAGGATGGTTCAATCAGCATCTGCCTCCTTTCTTGGGCTACCGGGACAGCCTAAAAAGCCGGACCCTTTCTGTGAATGATGAAGTTAAACTTATCGGTCAAGTGGTATTCTGTTGAATAGAGAACGGAACGTTGATTCTGATCGCTATCCATTTGATCGATCAGCAGCAGCAGGGCGTTACGTTGAATTTCAAGTTTCTCGGCAATTTCACGGCCCGCCTGAACCGCATTGAATGATGCCACCCCGCTGATAATTCGGATGTTGGCATAGCGCTCAAGACATTCGTACAGGGAGCTTTGATTCAACACTGATAACGTGGGCATCCAGCCGCCAAGATATTGCTCCGGCATGATGTCACGCGTCCAAACCACTGGGACCTGATCGGCCGTTCTAATACGCTCGATTACCACCGTTGCAGAGTTTTCCGGGATCCCCATTTTTTCAGCAAGCGCCTTTGAAGCTTTATCAAGTTTGATAGAGACATCGCTCATCCCAGGCGTATAACCAGCCTGTGAAATCATTTCAGTGATGCCGAAGTTTCGACTCAAATCCTTGACAATCGCGCGTTCCATGACGAAGGTGCCCAGCCCGCGTTTCTTGCGGATCAAACGTTGCTCTTCGAGAACCCGCAAAGCTTCCCTTAATGTAGTCCGCGAGACGCCCAACATCTGCAGTAATTCCATTTCAGATGGAAGCTGGCTGCCCGCAGGAAATTTTCCCTGTTTGATCGCTTCCTGGATTGCCATCACGGTCTGATCAGTTAATGTCGCGTGATTAGGACGGCTGATGGATAGGGGAGTGCTGATGGTCTTTTCCAATTTTGTCATTGCATCAACCCTGTCGCGTTTCAAACAATGGGCACAATGCATCATAGAGTTTCATATAAGTGCCAAAGGTTTCATCGTAAATCGCACGGTTAGCTGAAGCCGGCTCGAATCGATCCTTGATCTGGATCATCCTTTCAGCAGCTTCCTCAACACTGGAATAGAGTCCTACCGCTTTACCAGCCAGAATGGCTGCCCCTAATGTGGCGGCCTCCTCATTGGTTGTGGTGAGAACAGGGCGGCCGATAATGTCCGCCTCCATTTGCTTCCAGATGCGGCTGCGCGCGCCGCCTCCCAAGGCTCGCACCTCATGGACAGATACACCCAGGCCCTCGATTACCTCAATATTGCGACGTACAATAAAGCCAACCGCCTCCATGATGGCGCGCATGAAGTGACTGCGGCCATGTCTTAATGTAAAGCCGTAAAAAACCCCACTGGCTTTTGGGTTTGCTTCTGGAGCCATAGCTCCCTGCAGGTGAGGCAACATGACCAATCCTTCGCATCCGGGAACGACGCGCGAGGCTTCCAGCCCCATCAAGTCGTATGAATCCATTCCACTAGTTTTGCCGACCTGCGTCTCCATGGCTGCAAATTCGTCACGGAACCAGCGCATCACAATACCGCCGCTTGTGAAAGTGTGCAACATGTACAGCCCGGGCAAGCCATGATAATGACAGGGCATTTGATTGTTGGGATCGAGTACCGGTTGATTGATGGTCGCGCAGATGGCGAGCGCTGCACCGGTATTTTCACTAAAGATGCCGGGCTTGATATTTCCAACGCCGATTGCTCCGCAGGCCTGGTCCAGCGCTCCAGTGCACGCAACTGTATTCGGGCTGAGTCCTAATTCAGCGGCGATTTCGGGCCGCAACTTTCCAACGGGTTCGCCTGATTCTTGATATTGAGGCAGCTGCTGCTCTGAGACGTTTAACTGCTCAAGCATTTCCTTCCACCATGTGCGCGTCTGGAAATTCCAATAACATGTGGATGTGACCAGTGAACCTTCGCATACATACTCCCCGGTGAGCCTGAAAAGGAAGTAATCCTCAATCAAAAGAAATTTGCCTGTTTTTTCAAAGATTTCAGGTTCATTTTTCTTTAGCCAGAGAATCTTGGATGCCGGCCAAGTTGGTACCAACTTAACTTGTCCCGTGATTTCGAAGGCATTCCTGTGACCGAAGGTTTCCCCTAAGATATCGGCTTCCTTCTGTGCGCGATTATCAAGCCACACAATTGCCCGGCGTAGTGGTTTTCCATCCCGATCAACCAGGATCAAGGTTTCTCCTTGAGCGGAGACTCCCAATGCTTTAATCTCAGTTGGATTGATTCCTGACTCTTTGAGCACTTTGGCAACTGTAGACTTAAAAGCCTGCCAGTAGGTCCCCACTTCCATTTCGACAGAATCCGCACTCGGAGTGATCAATTGATACTCTTCGGATGCTTTGGCAAGGACATTGCCTTCCAAATCATGCAAAGCACACTTGAGCGCCGTCGTTCCCAGGTCAAATGCCAGGATGTTTGGCATGGTTTATTCGCCCGGCGCTCCCGCCCAGACCAAGACCGCTGTTTCTTCACCGATGTTAATCAATGTATGAGGAAGACCCTCAGGAATCAAGATCGCATCTCCCCCAAATAATTCATAATACTTTTGTTCATCAAAAAGCAGTATATGTCCCTTGCAACAATAGAAAACCTCCTGTGAAACCTTATGCCCAATATCGATAGCGCCTCTTTGTCCAGGTTGCAGGGTGGAGGTACCCAGCCACATTTTGGAGGTCTTCACATACTCGCGGCAGAGTTCCGGCCCCTCCATGAAAGTTCGCGCCTCAGTGACTCGGATGATCTGGGCTGATATATCCATGCTTACTTCCTTCTATTTGAGCAAGCGCCTGAGCTTGATTGCCAAAACAATCTGTCCTATTAGCGGGTGAAGGACAAAAAAATCAGAATGTTGACGGAAAGAATGGAAGTGTTTACAATATAATAAACAGTGCCGTACTATGTTATGTTGTAATACAAGTCAAACTATAGCAAATTCATCATAAAAAGTCAAGAGGCTTAGCGCGCGAAGTGATCGGAGGTCTGCCAGTGCTTTGGTTCAAACAATTGGACCTGGGAGGGCAGAGGGGATCATTTCACAAGGAGTCGTATTCGTACCGTTGTTCAGGCAGGAGGCCGATTCAAAATGAAACCTGAATTTATCCTGATGCTCACCCATAACGACACAACTGTAAAAGAGGCGCTGAATATTTTTCGAGAATGTAAAGATGCCCCCGTTATGCATTGGGGATTCAAGGATGTTGGCTTGCCTCCTGATGAAATGAAGACATTGGTACGTGAGATGAAGACAGCGGGAAAAACCACCTACCTCGAAGTTGTCAGTCTGTCTGAAGAGGAGGGATTACAAGGAGCAAGAATTGCTGTGGATGCTGGTTTTGATGTTTTGATGGGAACAGTCTTCTTTGATTCCATCTTGGAGTATCTGGAAGGAAAACCGATTAAGTACTATCCATTTCCTGGACATATTCACAGTCATCCCAGTATCCTGGATGGAACGATTGAGGAAATTGTTGCACACGCCCATTTTCTAGAAAGCAAGGGCGTTCAGGGAATGGACTTATTGAGTTATCGTTATGTGGGCGATGCACCCCAGTTGTTACGAGAAGTGGTTAAGTCAACCAACGTACCCATTGTCTCTGCAGGATCGATTGAATCCTATAAGCGGCTGGCTGAGGTCTGGCAGGCAGGCGCATGGGGATTTACGATTGGCAGTGCCTTATTTGATAAAAAATTCATCCCGGATGGATCCTTCCTTGAGAATACCCTGGCTGTCTGTAATTGGCTCGAAAAAACTGATCCATCCGCGCTCAACAAGTATCCGGATTAGCAAGGAGAAATAGAATAATGCAAATGTGAATTCAACTCGTAAGTGTAACAGATGGATGAAAAAATTCCTCAAAAGACTGCAATCGGCGCTATCGAATAGGCGGCAAACATCACGCGCATATGGAACATTTTATTTTCCGAACCTAACATCCGCATCAATGATAGCAGAGGTGGTATCATCGCCGCATGACCACTGCCACCGCGCAGGCTCACCCAAACATCGCCTTCATCAAGTATTGGGGAAACCGCGACAACACATTGCGCCTCCCTATGAACGGTTCCATCTCGATGAATCTGGATGGACTGTACACGAGCACAACGGTCAGCTTTCAACCGTCACTTCCTTTCGATGAGTTGATCATCAACGGGCACGAGGTCAGGGGCGCGGGGTTGGAGCGCGTCTCATACATCCTCGATATCGTCCGAAGGATGGCAAACATCACTGACCGCGCCGAAGTAATGAGCGAGAATAATTTTCCTTCCGGCGCGGGGATCGCATCTTCGGCCTCCGCGTTCGCGGCATTGGCATTGGCTGGAAGCAAAGCCGCGGGGCTGAATTTGAGCGAACCCGAACTCTCGCGTCTCGCGCGGCGCGGCTCTGGTTCCGCTTCGCGATCCATCCCCAGCGGATTTGTCGAATGGCAAATGGGAACTGGCGATGAAGACTCGTTTGCGTTTTCGATTGCGCCTCCAGATCATTGGGGACTCGTGGACTGCATTGCCATCGTCAGCGCGTCGCACAAGAAAACAGGCTCGACTGAGGGACATTCCATCGCGCCGACCAGTCCGCTTCAAGCCGCGCGAGTGGCAGACGCGCCGCGCCGACTTGAAATTTGTCGCAACGCGATCCTCAACCGCGACTTTGATTCTCTTGCTTCGATTGTCGAACTTGATTCAGATATGATGCACGCTGTGATGATGACCTCCACGCCCGCGCTGTATTACTGGAAACCAGCATCTCTTGGTGTCATGAACGCGGTCCGTCAATGGAGAGATGAGGGGATTCAAGTCTGTTACACAGTGGATGCGGGAGCGAACGTCCACGTGATATGCCCCGAAACTGAAGCCCGAATTATTGATAAGCGTCTGCGCGAACTCAAGGGAGTTGAAAATGTGTCAGTTGCGCGCGCGGGCGGCGCGGCAAAGATTGTTGCGAATGGGGATTAGCCTGACGGGAAATTAAAGCATACCTGCCCTGGTCTCTTCGAGACGTCGCCAGGGAAGACGCGAAGGCGCAAAGGGATTACGTGTCTTAGGTTTTTGAGGTCTTGGTTGATAAAGAAGCATGGGTCGAGAGGTTTGGGTGAGGGCGGATCAACCACGGCAAGAAAAATTGTCGTGGTGACCGATTGGATATTAGATTGTCTTTAACTACATTATAGTCTATTAGAAAGGATATATATGCAATCTAACCTGCGAATTTCAAAGCCCATAATATTTCTATACGCCTTTCTTTTCATTACGCAGATTCTCAATGGTTTGCATGTTGCTCGAGGCGCTGAAAATTCAGCAATTGTCAATTCTCGGCGTCTACTTTGGAGCGTATATAGCAGGAGCAATTATTTATCTGCTTGTAAGCAGATAACTTGTAAGCAGCTTACAATTCGACTGTTCAAGACGCCAAGGATGTTGCTCTTATTTTTTTAGACCGATTATGTGGAGTGACCATGTTACGAACGAGTTTCACCTTTATCCTTACAGCAATTTTAGTGGGATGCACAAGTACGCCAATATCCCCAACTGAACAAATTAGCCCACCAATCATCATCGAACCAACGACTGCTGAACAATCTGTTACAAACGAACCTTCATCAGAATCGCCTGTCACAGAAAATACAACCTCGCCCAATCAATATACAATTCAAGAATACCCAGTCCCAGCAGGGAGTCATCCTCACGATGTCGCGCCTGCTCCAGACGGAAGCGTTTGGTACACCGCGCAACATCTGGGCGCATTGGGGCGACTCGATCCAGTCAGTGGTGAGACGCATCATATCCCGCTTGGTTCGGGGTCCGCGCCGCATGGAGTCATCGTCGGTCCTGATGGCGCGCCGTGGATCACGGACAGCGGCTTGAACGCGATTGTCCGTGTTGACCCGCAAACGGAGGAAGTCCAAATCTTCCCGTTGCCGGCAAACAGCGGATATGCCAATCTCAATACGGCAGTCTTTGATAAAAACAACATTTTGTGGTTCACAGGTCAAAGTGGAATCTATGGTCGGCTTGATCCATCAACGGGAAACATGCAAGTCTTCGATGCGCCCCGCGGACGCGGTCCGTATGGGATTACCACAACGGCAGATGGTTCAGTTTATTATGCTTCGTTGGCAAACAGCTATGTCGGTCGTATCGATCCGCAAACGGGCGAAGCAACAGTTTTGGAACCTCCAACATCAGGTCAAGGTGCGCGACGCGTTTGGCCGATTCGCAGGGAGGGGTTTGGGTCAGCGAATGGAACACGGGGCAGGTTGCAGTGTATGATCCCGCAAATAATTCCTGGCGCGAATGGAAACTTCCAGGCGACCGACCTCAAGCTTATGCTGTTTATGTGGATGATCAGGATATCGTCTGGTTAAGCGACTTTGGCTCGAACTCTCTCGTCCGCTTCGACCCAATCCTTGAACTGTTCACTGCTTACGAACTGCCCAGCCCGAACGCGGCAGTCCGTCAAATTTTGGGCAGACGCGGCGAAGTATGGGGCGCCGAATCAGGCACGGATAAACTTGTTGTGATACGAACAGGTACCCCATAGTTCGTTATGTCATTCTGAGAAGCGGAGCGACGAAGAATCTCCACGATTGTTTCAGAGCCTCTTCGCTGCGCTCAGAGTGACATGCTCCAATGTTACCGTGTCAACTCAACGACCAACGTATCCAAAGCCAGATCCAAAGTGATCTGGCTCGTTTTTACCCCCTCATCAATCTTCAACAACTTGCGATAAATACTTTCGAGCGATTCAATCGAAAAGCGCGCGGCTTGTTGCATTGCCTTTTCCGCGACAAACGGATGTATCTGCACAGCACGCGCCATATCATCTTTGTTCCCGCGTCCATCCAGGATTTCACGCGCTTGGATCAGCAAACGGAATTGCCTCACCACCATCCCCCACAACGAAAACATATCTTCAGTCTCCAGCAAACGATGCAAGAGATGTTGTGCGGATTTGCCATTGCCATTGGATAACGCATCCACAAAATCAAACACGGATTGTTGTGACGTGACGATGCACACCGCTTCCACATCCTCGACTTTGACCTGCCGCGCCCAATTGACATATGCCAGCAGTTTGGCGATTTCCATCCCCGCCTGACGCGTATCCACGCCGACCATATCCTTGAGCAATTCAGCGGCGCGCGCTTCGATTTGTCCGCCCTGAGATTTCATTTCATTGACAATCCAGCCTGTCATATCTTTGAGGCGCGGGAGCATGAAGGCCCTGGTCTGGATTAATTTGCTGTTTTTCTCCGCCCATTTCACCAACCAGTGTTTTTCAGCATCGCGCGGCTCGACAGATTCATACATCACTAAACGCGTTGTATCAGGCGCTTTTTCGATATATTCAAAAAACTTTTTGCGCGTGGATACGTTGTTATATTTTGCAGAGGGATTTGCAAGCAGGACCAGACGTCTCGTGGCGAGGAACGGCATGGCATTGACTGCATTGTTCAAATCATTCTCGGTCATCGAACGCGCATCGAGGCGCGCCGTGTTCATGTCCGCGCTGGTGGGGTCGGTGAAGTCAGATTCAAATTCTTTGAGTTTGCGCGAGACGGCGAATTCGTCGTTGCCAAAGAGAAAGAAAATATTGGGCATGGGTTCAGCTACACACCTGCCCTGGCGGGTGGTGCCAGGGGAGCACACGGAGACAAAAGAGATTCTTTTTTCAAAGAACTCAGTGATCTCTGTGGCAAATTCATTTCGTGATGATGCGATGAACGCCTTTGCGGACAGGGATGATATCTACGATTTGCATATCCCCCAAATCCGCTTCGGTGGTGATGTTGGCTTGAAGCCAGGGGCCGAGCGGTTTGCTGAGTAAATAACCGAAGACGGCGAATGTCAAGGCGAGGGGGATCAACAGGAGTCGCCAACGGGTGGAGCGCGCTCCTTGAAACGGAACCCAGGCAAAAGTCGCAGGGAGAAGTGTGGAGGCGACCAGGTTCGTTCCGCATCCAGGGTGGACGGCCAGTCCGCTTTCTCCTGCGCGCAGGCGCGTCATCGCTACTGTTGCCGCTTCGCGAACGTCATCCGTTGACAGGTCGCCTAGCAGGAAAAAGCCCGTCGGGTTGGAATGTCCCGCCATGTTTTGGTTCTTGTATTTGCCAGCAAGGATGTGAAGCGTGGCGTGCTCGAGCGCGTGATTGCGCCGGGTTTCAAGGATAAGTGGGAGATCGAGAATCATGTGATGTATTATAGCGTAAACCAGAATAAAGAGATTCCTTTATTGTCTGAAAGAGTGGCTAATTCCGTGGGCTTGCCACAGAGCGCACAGAGAAATCAGAGATTTTTCTCAACGAGCTCGGCGTTCTCTATGGCGAAGATAGATTAGCCCATTCTTTTAGCCACTCCCTTGTCTGACAGAGTCCAAATTATGATACGTTTCGAGCAAACTGATCAATATTTCGTCGGTGAATGTGTGAATCTTCTGAAGCATGTCCTGGGATGGAACGTTTGCTTTGCGATACACATTCACCACTGATTCGATCAGTGTGTAACGAAAAAACAGGAACGCGCGTGCTGCATCCACATAACTCAAACCATAGCGGCGGGCGCGTGAGGCGTATGAGTATCCGATGGCGTGAGATTCCGTCGCCGCGTTTTCGCCGTCGGATATGAACGCCATCAAACCGTGGAATAATGAACGCGCGCTCTCGCGATATTGCATGCGCGCATCCGCATCCAATTTTTGATACCAGGTCTCAGCTTCAAGTTTTCCTTCGGCGATCTGCACCCGCACATTGCGAATGACCAACTGCATCATTTCCCCAGGCTCCACCTGCTGACGGTTTGCTTCCCACAACTCCACTTCGTGGCGAAGATAGCGACGGTGCCCACCCTGTGTCAAATGCACGGGCAGGAGTCCCTTGTTCGACCATAACCTGACCGTGCTCGGATGCACACCCAGCAACTCAGCTGCGCCTTTGAGGGAGAGCCATTCGTCCGTCATTGCGGAGGGAGTATAAAGGCTAATAGAGTTAATGGAACAGCAACGAGAAACGCCCTGAATATGACCCGTCGTGCCTGGCGGCGCACTTGCGCGAGTTCAGCATCCTCCTCGATCTCTTCCTCTTTATCGCCCATTTTGCGCGAACCGCGCGATGCCAATGCTACTCAGGTTTTGTCGCGCGCTTGAAAATAACCAACAGCAGAAGCCCAAAACATGAACAGGAGCGGCAGCCGCCAGAGACGGTCTGCACCAGATACGATCAGCACACCTAAGACGACAAGTGTGATGATAAATTGGCTGATCCCAAACCTCATCCGCTTTTGCCGTTCAAGCGGACTGATATTACTGATGCAAACTTCATCGCCTTCTTCATCGGTTGGCGAGGAGTTGTTGAGACCCATCCCTGCTAAGTAAACTGATCTATTTGTCAACATGATCTTCTTTTACTCAAGCAGCCGCCGTCCACAGGATGCTACGCGAAGGACGGCGGCGGGAGCAAGCTTGTTATTCTGCCGCCAGCGCCACCTTATCAACAAAGGCAGGTTCATGCGCCTTCTTTGTGAACGCGTTGACGTCAATACGATACAGCATGAACGTGGCAATGAGCAGCATCAACGCTTCGATGCTGAAGACGACCAGATACCCGCTCAAAGCCAAGCCCGTCGCCTGTGTCACCACATCGCGCACAACGCCGCCGAGAACGGATCCCGTTAAGCGCGAGAGCGCGTTCGAGAATCCCCACGCGCCGATATACAGGCCTACATGTTCAGAGACAGTCAGATCAAACATCAAGGAAAGATTCGCAACGGTGGAGAGTCCAGTGCCCAAGCCGAGCAAGGTCACGCCTGTGTAAAAGATATCTTTATTAAGCATAAGTCCGCTGACGACAATGACGACAAACCCAAGCAGAGCGCCCGTGTTCCCAAACTGCGCGACGCGACGTTTGGAGACGCGTCCTTCGAGAAATCCCGCAACGAGGATTGCAATCAGAACGAACGTCCCCCATATGGACGTGATACGGGTTGTTTGTGTCACGGTCATCCCAAAGGCTTCGGCGCCAAATGGTTCGAGCAGAACATCCTGACCGAGGATGGCGGCGAGCAACAAGAGTAGATAAATGAAGAATGTGCGCGCGACTGGATTCGCCGTTATGGCGTCCGTCATTTGTTTAATGGAATAGGATTCAGACACCCCCCTCGTTCCCCCCATTTTTCCTTCGGAAAAATGGGGGGAGGAAAGGGGGGTCGAGCGTGGTTCCAGTTTGATGAGGCCGAGCAGGCCTAGGACCAGAGCGGAGGCGGCAACATATCCAAATGCACGAATTAATGCTTCGGGCGTGTATGGGTCCACCATGCGGGCAAGCCCAATCGCCGTCACTATAATGGAAACGATCATCATGAACCACATCGTCGCGATGGTTTTGCCGCGTCCGTTTTCGCCTGAGAGTTCGGAAGCAAGTGACAGGTATGAAACTGCGGAAAGGTTGTAGCCCATGCCCCATGCGCCAAACGCGAGGATGCCAACGAGTAGACCAAGTGAGAAGTTATCAGCCATAAGGAACGCAACTTGCGGTGAGACGATCAATCCAATTACACAGAGAATGAGACCCGCGAAAATGTATGGTGTACGCCGCAAACCGAAGATGGGATGACGATCTGAATAGTAGCCGATGGCAACTTGAATGGGGGAGAACAAATAAGGAAGAGATGCAAGAATTGCAACGAGCGTCGCGGAGATGGAAAGTTCCTTGATCATCACGCGGTTGAGCGTGCTGTTGATGGGGACGAGGGTCATGGCGACCGCGACGTGGATGAGTCCGAGTTGAAAGCGTTTGAGGAACATGGTTTAGTTTTGTAGTTCGGTGGTTGAGTAGTTCGAGCCGCTTTGCGGCGAGAACGTATCGAAACCACCATGTAAGCAAAATTGTTTTGGTTATTTGTTGGTTTCGACACCTGCACTTGCGCCAGGTGCAAGTGTACGTGCCTCGTTACACTCGGCACTACTCAACCAACAGCTATCTTGTTAAACATAACAAGGGCGTTTGGTACACGCCACCATTGATAAGTGAATTGTACTTTTTAGGGCGGAAAAATCAATGTAGATTTATGTAGAATTTTATCTGGGAATGATGAGAGTTGAAAGGGTCAACGATTCTGAAGCCGAAAATCCTGCCCCTGTATCCCGCCGCTATTGGAAAAGTCAATTTCAAAATCGAATTTCACGCGTTTGTCCATGATTGCTCCAGGAGAAAGTTGTTCTATATAGGCTTAGATGTGGCATGTGTTCCGTGGCGGTCTGCTTCAATTACTCAAAAATAATTTCAATGTCGTATTTGGGGGAGATGCCCGATAGGGCAGAGGGGGTCCCACCACCTACCCCCTAACAACGTGGGCGATTTACTTAATCATAAAATCGTGCTTATCTTAATCCAAGTAAACTCAAAGAGACAAAAAGATGATCTAATACTTGTGTCCAAATAAATTCGAGATTCGCAGCTGCCCCGCCTTCTCTGTCTTTCCCAATATCTGAAAGTCTGGAAATTAATTTTGAACGGACTTCATATTGCTGAATTTGTCAAGTACCCATTTTATATACCAATGATAAATAGACACGCTTCGCAGTCAG
>CAZIYY010000029.1:0-26478 GCA_964543585.1 uncultured Anaerolinea sp.
CCGTTTTTTGCAAAGATTTTCTATCTCACTCCACGCTTAAGTGGGGTGCTACCCATAGTTCTGCTCCTGTTTTTGTCTACTGCATTCAGGACATTTTTGATGTCCACTAAAACGGGGGAAGATCATACCTTGTCGTATTTGGGGGAGGTGCCCGAAGGGCGGAGGGGGTCATTTCCCTCCGCAATCTCTTTCCCAACCCCCACCTTGCTCCAAATTTCGCTTGGAAATTGTAAATTGCCCTTTTGCAGCGCTTCTCGTCTAATACCCCGTTTTGGATTAATGATCTTCACGATTGCTCGTATAGATAACATTCACAATCAGCCATTGACCATTATGCTTTGCCAGATGGATATATTCCATATATTCGCCTGAGGCCACCTTTACAGTTGCGATTTCCTCATAACTATCTAGGATGGTCATCGTCCAGTTCTTTTTTCCAGCAGAGGCATCACTCCCGCCTCCATCTCTGGTTGCATCCACCATCACATCTTTTGTGAGATGGAGCAGATATTCCTTTCCAGTATCATCCAGTTTAATGGCGCGTTTTGCCAGATCCGCATGAAGACAGCGCCTCATGCGTTCGGGGTTGGCTTCATACCACCCGCCATAATAGTCCTCCACAGTTTCATGGATCGCCTTGATGTCCAAATCCCTGGATTGGGTATTCATTTTGTACTCCTGTTCATTTCAAATATCGGATTAGAAAGTCCCGCTGGGCGTGACCGGCATGCTCAAACAATTCACTTGGATAATACAACAGCCCAAAGTGACCGCCGTCAATTTCAATTTTTTCTTTTGGCTCCGGCGCCAGGTGAAACACCACTCGTGCCACATCCGAGTTCGCTCCGGGCATCTCATCCTGAACAGCAATCACCATCAGGACAGGCGCTTTGGGATGCGGCGCACACAAGAGAGGGTGGAAAGGCGCGGGAGTCTTTAGATCAACCAGAGTCGCGCGGTTTTCCCAATTCGTTCCATAGCGCGCGCCATACTCAATAAACCAATGAAATGCTGTAAGGGGCGTAAGTAGCGATGGCGCGCTCATCTGATCGAATGAAACAACTGGAAGAGGACCCATCGTCATATCAGGCGTTCCGTTTACATCTCCGTGCAGGAATGTTTCTTTGATGGATTCAAATAACAATCCTTCGGGGTCATCAGACGGTAGTTCGCCTCCGCAACCTGGAACCTGGGCAACGATGGCTTTCACACGATCATCCAGCGCGCCGACAACGATCACTTCCGCGCCGCTCAGGCTGTCGCCCCAGATTGCGATACGATCTGCATCAATTTCAGGCAGGGTGATGGCAAAATCCATTGCGTCGCGATAACCGCGTGCCTGAATCCACTCGTTGATTTCCTGACGCGGCTCTCCTCCACTAATGCCGAAGTTGCGGTGGTCATAAAGAAGAACGGCAAAGCCCGCCTTATAAAAGACCTCGGCATATTTTTCGGCAACCATGCCGTTGATGGTTGCCGAAAATCCATGCGCCATGATCACGATCGGTTGCGGCTTCGATGCGTCGGGGAGTAGGTACAACCTGCCTCGCAGGGTTGCACCTACCGATGGAAATTCAACGATGCGAAACACGAATCCTTTTCTCCCATGCGGATGTGTAAACGCGGCTATGCCTTCATTGCCCGATACGATACGACCGTTCCAACAAGCAGGATTGCCGCGTCGAGATAGATCAATCCGAGATGACCAAGCGTGGCAATATGATAAGGGAAATGCAGCGGCAGGGCAATTCCGACCGCAACAACGGGCGCGCTAAACGCTGTCCACAATGCCCAGTTTTCCCCGCGCCGAATGCCAAACACAGCCAATGCAATAACCGCCACGCCCAAAGCAATGATGAAGCCTGAGAGTGCTACTTGCAGGTGACTGATGTAATTGTACAGATTTTGGCTGAAAGACTGGATCTGTTCAGGGGTCCCGCCGATATGATCAGGTGTGAGCCCGAGTTCAATGAAACCGTTGAAGTTGCGGATCAGAAACATGCCCCCGTATACGACCAGTCCCAGACCTGCAAGTGCGACAATGTTTGCACCGGTGCTTACTGAAGC
Organism: uncultured Anaerolinea sp.; assembly: GCA_964543585.1. Lineage (GTDB taxonomy): Bacteria > Chloroflexota > Anaerolineae > Anaerolineales > Villigracilaceae > Defluviilinea. Next base: position 2,068 of record CAZIYY010000029.1, read on the forward strand.
GCTCATCGTCTTGCCTGAAACTTGTGCTTGTGTTGCCATGATTTTATCTCCTCTCAATTAGACTATTCATCAACTACACATAGCATAGTGATATAAAGTCCCATTAGAAAGAGGCAGATGTCCCGATTTTGTCCCGATTGAATCGGCTGTTATTTATCTGCTGTCAAACCAAGCTTGCGCGCCAGAACGATCGCCTCTCCCCGGTTGTTGATTTGCAATTTCTCGTAAATATTCGAGACATAATTGCGGACAGTTTTTTCGCTCAACACGAGCTTTTGGGAAATCTCCAAATTGTTATGCCCCTGTGCCAGTAAGCGCAACACATCACGCTCGCGGGCTGATAGCTCGGACCAAACTTTATCTTCAGATGAGGCCTCCGTCTTTGATTTTGGTGATTCAGAGTCGACTCCGAGAAAGCGATAAAACTCATTCCAAAAATATTGCCAGGCTGATTCATTTTTCATCAAGATATGATTCTTGCTATCTAAAATGGTGAAGCGCGCACTTGGAATGTGCGCGGCGGTCTGCCGCCCATCTTCAAAAGGGACCGCCGCATCATGTTTCGCCTGAATGACCATCGTCGGAACTTTAATGGTTTTTGCCAATTCGCGCACATCTACTTGGTTGAACGTCCGTTGTACTTCCATGGCGTTTGCTGGTGACGTGGATATGAGTTGTAAATTATTGAACCAGGCAAACTGTTCAGGTGTCCCCTCTGGAATCAGCCATGTTGTAAATACCTGCCGATACGCAGGATTTTCACTACCCCAACTCAATTTTAGGAGCTTGAGTTGCATTTCAACCTCTTCCAACGCCTCAGGCGTTGGATTTCCACTCAAGCCTCCCTGAAGGTATCCTCCATAAAGGATGAGTCTGCGAACTCTTTCGGGATGTTTCGCTGTATAAGCAATGGATACACAACCGCCCTGTGACATGGAAAACAAATCGAATTGTTCTAACCCTGCGGCATCAACTACGGTTTCAAGATCACTGACTAAAGCATCAAAAGAGAAGTCAGAAACGTTCCAATCTGAAAGCCCACAACCACGAGGGTCGTAGCGATAGAATGTATGAAACCGCGACCAGTTCTCCAGCCACGGTTGCCACACCGGGCTGTTCCAATCGTATTCCAGATGACTCATCCAGTTCCCGACCTTAACCAAAGATGGACCCCGCCCAACCTTGGCATAAGCAAGGCGAGTGTTATCGGAAGCTGCGCAGAATCTGATTTCCTGATCCATTAAATGACCATGATTGATTTATTTGTTGATAATTAACTACGGTTATTATGGCTATGCTTATAGAAATATCCTGAGATTATACGCCAGTGAATGCATGTGAACAATCATCAATCCACCGTCAGTGTCTTGGACAAATTCCTCGGGAAATCAAGATCGAACCCTCTCATCACACTCATGTTTTGAACGTGACATTTTTTGCTACGGCCATGCTTCCCCCATTCGGGGACTTCGCAAGCATGACCTACATAACCTGCTGTATAATTTGCCCATAAATTTTCGTCGTTATTATATCCCTGGCGCGGCGGTCTTTATCACCCAGGTTGCACAATACAGCGTATGTAAGATAAGATCATCACGACAGATATCATCGAGAGGTAGACATGAACACAAAAAAAGGCGTTATCGGAATCCTGACCGGCGGCGGTGACGTTCCAGGCCTCAACCCGGCGATCCGAGCGGTAACCATCCGCGCCACGCGCGAGGGATACCAGGTGATCGGCATTCGCCGCGGCTGGGCTGGGCTGATCGACGTGATCCGCGATCCGCAGGCGGATAACAGCAACAACTTCCAGGTGTTGACGGAGGAAATTGTCAACAAGGCGGGGCGCACGGGAGGCACATTCCTGCACACTTCGCGTACGAACCCATCCAAAGTCAGGCGTGACCGGCTTCCCCCGATGCTTCAGGAGAAATACGCCGCCGACATCAACGATTTGACCCCGGAAGTATTGAAAAACATTGATTACCTGGGGCTTGATTATCTCATCCCCATCGGTGGCGACGACACGCTAAGTTACGCTGTCCGCATGTATCAGGAGGGCATGAAGATCGTCGCCATACCCAAAACAATGGACAATGACGTGCCGGGCACCGATTACTGCATCGGATTCAGCACCTGCATCACGCGCACGATTGAACTCGCGAACAGCCTCAGGACCGTAGCCGGCTCACACGAACGACTGTTGGTGCTGGAAGTGTTCGGGCGGTATGCAGGCTTTACAGCCATGCTGCCGACCATGGCTGGCGCGGCGCATCGCTGTGTGATCCCTGAGTTCAAGTTCAACATCGAAAGGCTGGTGGAATTATTGATGTATGATCGCGTTCATAACCCCAGTCATTATGCCGTTGTATTGGTTTCGGAAGGCGCCATGTTCGAGGGCGGGGAAATGGTTTTCACAGACAGGAGCACGGATGATTTTGGTCATATGAAACTGGGTGGCATTGGCGATCTCATTTCAGCGCGATTAAAGGAGATGACTGCCCAACATAACAACGGCCGCATGGTGGATACGGTGAACCAAAAACTCGCGTATCTCGTCCGCTGCGGCGATCCCGACGCGATTGATTCGATTGTCCCCATGGCATACGGGAATCTTGCGCTCGATCTGGTTCTCAAGAAAGTGCACGGACGCCTGGTGGTGCTCAAGAATGGCCGCTACGATAACATCCCTGTTGACATCGTCGCCAGCACAAAGAAAACCGTCAATGTGGAACGGTTTTATAACACGGATCGTCTGCGACCGAAATTCGAGAGCTTCGAGATGAACCCGTTATTCATCATGACCAGCGATGGAATATAACGACTGAGTCTACTGAAAAATTCTTTTTACCACGAAGGACACAATCCCGCTCGCATCATTCAAATCTCTCAGCGCAGCGAGCGGGACAAAGTGCACAAAGGAATTCTTAAGAGTCTTCTCGAAAATATTGAACTTCCGCACGAACAACCTTTAAATTCTTAGCGGTCTTTGCGCGCTTCGCGGTGAATAGACCTTTTTGCAGTGCAGTCACGATTCTATTCTTCCCGTTTGATCTGAAACGAATCGAAATCCCGCGCCACCGCGGTATTTGGGAAAATAGCCTGGGCTTCTTTAATAACATCCTTCTCGCGATACCTGCGTGAGATATGCGTCAGGATCAACTTCTTAACCCCGGCTTGTACCGCCAGTTCCGCGCCCTGACGCGCGGTCAGATGTGAGAACTGACGCGCCATCTCCGCCTCTTCATCCAGGTAAGTGGATTCGATCACCAGCGCGTCCGCATCCTTGCAGGCCTCGAGCAGGTCTTCCGTTTTCCCCGCGTCCCCCACCACAACGAGTTTCACACCCTTTTGAAGCGCGCCCAGCACATCGTCTGGTTTGACGCGTTTGCCGTCAGGCAGGGTAATCTCTTTACCAGCGACCAGGTCGCGGCGTTCGGGCCCGAACGGGACTCCCAGTTCATCCGCTTTATCCGGCAAAAAAGGGCGGCGCGCTTTACTCTCGAAAACATATCCCAGGCAATCGGGTCCCCGATGAGTCACTGAAAACGCGGTGACGCTGAAATCATCCGCGTCAAAAACAAGCCCGGGCTTGATCTCGTTAAAACGAACCGGCATCGGCGGCTGGTTGCCGCGCAGGACGACGCCATACACCAGATCATGAACGCGATCGAGCGTGGATCGCCCGCCGAAGATATCGAGTTCATCAATTGCCTCCCAGCGAGCGAAAGTGGACATCAACCCGCCCAGCCCGAGGATGTGATCGAGATGGCCGTGCGTGAGCAAAATGCGCGTGAGATTCTTGAAGCCTGAACCCGATTGCAATATCTGTCGCTGTGTGCCTTCGCCGCAATCAATCAGAAAACGGTATTCATCGTGTTTGACGATTTGCGCGGAAAGACCTCGTTTCGCCGAGGGCGCGGATGCAGAAGTGCCAAGAAAAAGTATTTCAAACAAAGTCGAATCCTTAAGCAGATGGAATTTGCCACAGAGACCACAGAGATTCTGAGAAAAGAACTTAAAACTCAACGCCTCTGTGAACTCCCCTGGCACCGTCTCGAAGAGACCAGGGTAGGTGTGTGGCGAATCATTGAAGTTTATTGCTACACAATTTTACCCTATAAAGAAAAACAGACCATTTGTGCTATACTACAATTAACTCATGCCTCTCAAGACTCCTTCTTCTCCTCCCTCGAAAGCCGGCGGAAAACCCAAGGGCAAAACTGTGACTCCCGCGGCGCGGCGCGGCGGCGGGGAGAATAAACCTGCTTCGAAGAAGAAAACGCATCCCCCTGCACCCGAACCTGTTTCCCCTTCCTGGTGGGAGACCCTCACCCCCGAACGCAAACTCGATGTGGTCGGCGCGGTCATGGCAGTGGCGGGACTGCTCATCCTGCTCGTTCTTTTCTCCGCACAGCGCAGCGCTTTGACCGGGAACATGATACGCGTGCTCAGGCAGATCATCGGCTGGGGGGTTTACATCTTGCCAGCCGCCCTGATCTTGATGGGCTTATGGCTGATCCTGCGCCGCATCGAAAAACTTCCCCCGCTTTCACTGGAGCGCGCGACAGGTATTGTCTTGTTTTTCCTGTGGTTGCTTGCAGCCATGCACTCAATTATTGCTGCGCCCGACATGGCGGGACAAGCCGCAATTGACGGCGCGGGCGGCGGATACATCGGCAGCCTCTTCGAGCGGATCCTGTTCAACAGTCTCGGCACAGGCGGAGCCATTGTGGCTTTGATCGCGTGGCTGCTCATCACGCTGACGATGATCTTTGATATCTCAGTCCAGGACTTGTTCCGCTGGGTCAACCCGCTCGTTGTGAAGGTTCGCGAACTACTTGCAAAACGAATCGCGCGAACCAGTCAGCCGTTCCTGTCTGAAGAAGAGGAAGTCGCATCCAACGGGTATACGCCACTGCATCGCCCTGAGCCCGCGGCGAAAACACCTGCGCTTGGTATGCCAGTGACAACTGTCAAATCGGCTGAGACTATTATCAACTGGCAACTGCCCGACGTAAGAAATATCCTTGACCTGGGTTCCGCGCCCGAAGCCAATGAAGAGTTCATTCAGCAACGCGCAAGATTAATTCAGGAGACGCTGGCATCGTTCGGCGCGCCCGTACAGGTGGTGGAGATCAATCGCGGCCCGACGATCACGCAGTTCGGAGTGGAGCCGCTCTTCGTCGAGACAAGAAGCGGGCGGATGAAAGTGCGCGTCAACAAAATCGCATCGCTGGCAGACGATCTCGCTCTCGCGCTTGCCGCGCCGCGCATCCGTATCCAGGCACCGGTGCCCGGTCACAGTTACGTTGGCATCGAAGTTCCAAACGATGAAATGACCCTCGTCGCATTGCGCGACCTGCTTGAAAGCGAGGCATTTCAACGTAACCGGAACCCGCTGCGGTTCGCGCTCGGCAAGGACGTCACAGGACACCCCATCAACGCCACACTTGAGACCATGCCGCATTTATTGATTGCAGGCACAACCGGTTCCGGCAAGTCGGTTTGTGTCAATGCGATATTAATCTGCTTATTGCTGCATAACACGCCCGAAGATCTGCGCCTGATCCTGATTGATCCCAAACGCGTGGAGTTGACCGGTTACAACGGCATCCCTCATTTGCTTGCGCCGGTGGTCGTTGAGATTGACCGCGTGATCGGCGCGCTGCAATGGATGACGCGTGAAATGGACAAGCGTTATCATCAGTTCGCGCAGGTCGGCGCGCGCAACATCACCGATTACAACGCGCGCATGAAATTGCAGGGAACGAAGAGACTGCCGTTCCTCGTTGTCGTGATTGACGAACTCGCGGATTTGATGATGATCTCACCGACCGATACCGAGCAGACGATCACGCGTCTCGCGCAACTGGCGCGTGCCACCGGCATCCACATGATCCTCGCCACCCAACGTCCATCAGTTGACGTGGTGACCGGTCTCATCAAAGCCAACTTCCCCGCGCGCATTGCCTTTGCTGTAGCCTCCAATACAGACAGCCGCGTTATCCTCGACCAACCCGGCGCAGAGCGATTGCTCGGCCGCGGCGACATGCTATTCCAGGCGCCCGACGCGCCCGCGCCCGCGCGTTTGCAGGGCGTATTTGTTTCAGATCACGAGATTCAAAACCTGGTGGAATTCTGGCGCGCGCAACTGAGCGGGGCAAGCCCATATGCCGCGGCTTCTACGCCTGCCCCTGCGGGTCTTCCCAAGTCTGACGTTCCACTTAAACAAACCGCCATGTTTGAAGATATGGCTGCGGTAGATTCAAATGTTGACCCATTACTTGTGGAGGCCGTTGATCTTGTTCGCAAGGAAGGACGCGCCTCTGTTTCGATGTTGCAGCGCCGCATGAGGATCGGTTACACGCGCGCCGCCCGCATCGTGGACATGATGGAAGACAAAGGCATCGTCGGTCCGCCGGAAGGAGCGACGCAGGTACGCCAGGTGCTGAATTACGGTCCCACCGCGCCGCCGAAAGATAACGGCGCGTGAGTTTGATGCTCAAGCCGCCGTCCTCGGCGGCGGGGACGCCGCGAGAGCAATTCACTCAATGATATAATCCTTTTATCGCCCCGGTAGTTCAATGGACAGAACAAGGCACTCCTAAGGCTTAGATGTGGGTTCGATTCCCGCCCGGGGCATCCTGTTTAAGGAGGGAGAGTATCGAGTGTTATCCGCGCGTGCCTGGCAAGCCTCCGTCTCCGAAGCGCAGGGTATAAGCGGCGCGGGTGGTGTTTGAGGTGAAGCCGTTGAAAAACGATGCAAAATCCAAACCACTATCTAAACTTGGGTCGATCCTCATATTCATCCTGGCATTCAGTTTTCTATTCCTTGGATTCTATCGAAACCAATGGAAAATGGTCGGAAAAAATAAATTCAGTCTATTCCAAAAGGATGTGGAAAGCTACGTGATCGCAAGAATGGTCTTGACCCGCCAAAGCGGATTATTCTCCAACGGGGGACTTCTCGGATGGGGAGACGTTACCCCCGAAGATGTGAATGAAGAAGACTATCAAAATCAATATGACACTTATCTAAAGGGCCTGTCATTCCAAACTTATTGGCCCAAGGAATCTCACCCGGGGTTTCAGGGAATCTTTTTCAGTATTTTGGATCGTGTTAGCCCGTTCTCCCCCTCTACTAACTTGAGACTGCTTCGAATGTTTGCATCTGGTCTGTTCGCCATGACGCTTACGTATCTGATTCTTTGGTTTTACGCGGAACTTGGCGGGCTTTCAGCCTTTTTTGTTTTCATTTCAATCCTTTCATCGCAATGGATGACCCTGTTCGGCCGAAACCTTTTCTTCGTCTCCGGGATTTTCTATCTCCCGATGCTGGTTCTATCATTCCATTTACGCGGCGAAAAGACAGGAAAGGAACTTTCCTATAACAATCTCTTCTGGCTGGTATTTTCCTTCATCCTGTTGAAATGCCTTTCCAATGGCTATGATTTTATATTGCCAACCCTGGGAATGGCGGCAAGTCCGCTTGTGTTCTACGCCGTCAAGGATAACTGGAACAAGGATAGATTCATTAAAAGGTTCATGATCGTCGTTATTGCGGCATCCCTGGCAATCATCGCAAGTCTCGTCATTTTATCCGTTCAAATAAAGTATGCTTCGGGTAGTTTTCAAGATGGGGTTAGCAATATCATTGAGACAATCAATAGAAGAACTCTTGGCAACGATCCAAACCTGCCATCCACCTACCAGGAGGGAAGCAGGGCAAGCCTCTGGTCGATTTTAAAAATTTATCTATCAGAATCCTATTTTTGGAAATTCAACGTTCCATATTACGCCATAATCATCCTATTCGCCATGTCGTCGGCGATCTATTTATTCGCCAACAATATAAAGCGCCAAAAGCCAGTTCAATCACCCCAGGGATTTGCCTTGATCGCCGTAACCTGGTTTTCCCTGCTTGGTCCTCTGAGTTGGTATACCGTCTTTAAATCCCTTGCTTATTTCCATACCCACATGAATTACCTGCCCTGGCACATGCCTTTTACGCTTTTTGGCTTTGGGATGTGCGGATATTTCATCGAGAGATTTGCCTTTCATTGAAACAGGCAAAATGACCAGTGAGCCAAGCCGAAATAAACACGGTGCGACTCACCCATCATCTCACCATCCCCCACAACGCAAGCCCGCCAAAAATAAATAGCACTGTTGCTGCGCCAATAATTATCCCATTGTCCTCCCGGCGATCCACAAGTTGATAGGAAGGCTGTATCCCCTCAATCTCCCAGAGTGGACCTGCAAACGAAGTAAACATCAGTCCACCGATCAAGCCGCCGATATGTCCCCAATTGTCAATGCCAGGCAGAGACCCGATGATAAATAAATTAATCACCGCGACAAAGATTATATTGCTAATCGCGCTCCTGAACCGCCCCGCAAACAGTTTGCGATTCTGATACAGAAAGACTCCCTCCGCGCCGAGCAGCCCAAATACGGCTGTGGATGCGCCCAGGGAATTAGCGCTTGTAAGCAGGAAGGACATCACATTTCCCGCAAACGCGCCGAGCAGGTACAGCAATAAGAATCGTCCATGCCCGAAGTGGCGTTCCAGTCCTGTTCCAAAAGAAAGCAGGGCATACATATTAAACCCGATGTGTGCAATCGATCCATGCAGCAACGCAGGTGTGATCAAACGCCACACTTGCCCCGCGCGGATTAGCTCATTCGATTTGATGAAAAATATGACGGGGATGTCCTCTTGAACAAGAGCCTGGGTTGCCAATTGCAATATAAAAATAAAGACCGTGACTCCGATGATCGTATACGTCATATACGGAGCGGATTGCGGCATGGGGACGCGGATAGCCTGTTGAGGCGGATTAGGCTGCGGGGATTCAGGAGCGGAAGGATAGTCGTTCACAATGTCACCTTTCTCGGTTTCACACGGTGATGTTCTGCATCTATGATGGCGCGGATAACATCCACCGTTTCATCCAGATGGAAATCGCGGTTGACGATCACATAATCGAACGCCTCCACGCGGTTGAGTTCCTTGCGCGCCGTGGCAATGCGTATGGTAAGTGAGTTGGCGGTCTCCGTTTTGCGTGTCTCGAGGCGATGCACCAATGCACCTTCACTTTCCGTTGTGATGAAGATCATCAACGCCTCAGGCGCAAGTTTGCGGACGGTCTCCGCGCCCTGCACATCCAGCCGCATCACCACATCCATGCCGCTGGCGAGCGCCTCACGCACCTGCTGTTTGGGAATACCTTTGTAATCGCCGTACACAATCGCGTGTTCGATCAGTTCATCCTCGTCAATCATGCGTGCAAACTGTTCATTGGAAATGAACCAGTAATCCCTGCCATGCTCTTCGTTGGCGCGCATGGCGCGCGTGGTGGCGGTCACAACAAAATGGAAGGGCATTCCGCGTTCCTTCATGCGCTGCATTACGGTATCCTTGCCCGCGCCCGATGGACCCGAGATGACGATCAGCAGCGGTTGCGGATGATGGATATTGAATTCGGAATCGGTGGACGGGGACATGGATGAATTTTACCAGAGGGAATTAAGCAGGAGACTTTGGAAGTTTTTGGAAACTTCCGAAGTCTGTTACAAGGCACGTTCAATCATCTGACTTATTTCTTCGCCTCCCTCTCCGCCCGATGCCTGATCGAGCCATACGAGGAACTCGACATTCCCCTTCGGTCCCAACAGCGGAGATTTAATCAAGCCGCGAATTGCAAAACCTTCCTGTTCCGCGAAAGTCAACACATCATGCAACACCTGCTTATGAATCTCAGGATCGCGGATCACGCCATCGCCGCGCGAAACGTCCCTTTTGCCTGCTTCGAATTGGGGCTTAATCAACGCAATAATTTCACTACGACCCTTTTTTGAACCGCCAAGCCCGCTAAGAGCGCCAAGATTTGTTTTTTCTTCGCGAGCTTTGCGCTCTTCGCGGTTAAATCCTGACGACGAAAACCACGATCTCGTTACTGGAAGTAATAACTTCAACGAAATAAACGATGCATCCACTGTTACAAGCGAAACCTGCTCAGGCAGAGACTCCACAAAGCGCGCGTTCGTTTCTTCCATGACAACGACTCGCGAATCATTGCGCAACTTCCAATGCAAAACTCCTTTGCCAACATCAATCGCATATACTTTCGCTGCCCCGCGTTGTAAGAGACAATCTGTGAAGCCGCCTGTTGACGCGCCGACATCGGTGCAGACCAATCCCGTGACATCAAGCCCAAATACTGCGAGCGCGGCATCCAGTTTCTCCCCGCCGCGTGAGACGAAGCGCGGACCCGAATCAACTGTCAGGACCGAATCGGCTGAAATCGCGGTGGCAGGTTTGAGCGCGACCTGACCTGCAACGCGCACTTGTCCCGCCATGATCATCGCCTGTGCCTTGGCGCGCGATTCAGCCATTCCGCGTTCGACGAGCAATATATCCAAACGTGTCTTGGGCATGGTCGAATTGTAATACGTGAATCAAAATTACCAATTACAAATTCCCACGCGAAGCGTCTAGTCTCCAATCTCTAGTTGCCAATTCTCCGATTACCAATTACCAAACCCTCTGTTATCATTGCCCCATGCTCCCCGCGCTGCTCAAAACCATGCGCCTGCGCCAATGGACGAAGAACGGCTTCGTCTTTTTTGGGTTGATCTTCGACAAGCAATTGTTTTTCCGCGAGCCGTTTTTGCGAACGCTCGCAGGATTCTTTTTATTCTGCCTGATCTCCAGCGCGGTGTATCTGTTCAACGACATCACCGACATCGAAGCCGACCGCAAACACCCCGAAAAGAAACATCGCCCGCTTGCATCGGGGAAATTGCCTGTGAATGTGGCATTGATCACTGCGGCGCTTATAACAGCGATCGTGATCCCGCTTGGTTATTTGCTCTCTCCTGCATTTGCGTTGATCCTCGCGTTTTATCTCATCATCAACCTGCTTTATTCGCGCTGGCTCAAGCACGTCCCCATTTTGGATGTTCTGATCGTGTCGTCGGGCTTTGTTCTGCGCGTGGGCGCGGGCGTGGCTTTGATTACGGTCGAACGATTCTCCCCGTGGCTGTACGTAATCACCACACTGTTTTCCCTTTACATCGGCCTGGGCAAACGCCGCGCTGAAATGAATTTGCTGGCGCACGGGGCAAGCGCGCACCGCAAGGTGTTCGAAGGTTACACCATTCCCCTGCTCGATCAATACATCACCATCGTTTCAGGCATGACCATCATCACGTATTCGCTTTACACTTTCTCCGCGCCCAACGTGCCGGAAAACCACAGCATGATGCTCACGATTCCATTCGTGGTCTATGGCATCTTCCGCTATCTGCAACTGATCCAAACAGGCCACGCCGCGGGTGCGCCTGATGAAGTCGCGCTCAAAGACCGCCCTTTGCAAACCACGGTTTTGCTTTGGGGTCTGACTGTGATCGCTGTTTTTTATTTATCGTAGGGCAACTGGTCAATTTGCTTCACCATATGACGACATCCTCCGCCCCGGGCAAGATCATTTTATTCGGCGAACACGCCGTCGTATACGGACGGCCCGCCCTGGCTGTTCCCGTCACACAAGTTCATACGGATGTCGAAGTCTCGGACTCTTCCCGCGCTGGAATCTGGATTCAAGCTCCGGACGTGGATCTTCACGCCGTACTGAATACGCTTCCCTCCGACCATCCGATTGCCTCCGTTATTCATAACCTTTTCTTCCTTTCGCGCGTTTCCCCCTTTCCGAATCTTGAAATCAAAATTACCTCCACGATCCCCGTTGCGTCAGGCTTGGGCTCCGGCGCGGCAGTGACTGTTGCCCTCACTCGCGCGCTTTCATCTTATCTCGATCACCCAATGACAGATCAACAAGTCAACGCATTCACGTACGAAATCGAAAAATTCCACCATGGCACTCCCTCAGGGATTGATAACACGGTCGTCACGTATGCCAGGCCTGTCTACTTCATAAAACGTCCTCCCTCTCCCAATCACGTTGAGCGGAGCGCCAGCGAAGACAAAGCGGGGAGAGGCGCCGGGGGTGAAGTTGAGATATTCAAGGTTGGTCATCCATTTACGATTGTCATCGGCGATACGGGAATTTCCGCGCCCACTAAAGAATCTGTTGGCGATGTGCGAAAGTTGTGGGAGGCGGATAAGGTGAGATGGGAAAGCGCGTTTGATAAAACAGCGGAATTATCTTTAACAGCGCGTCGCGCGATTGAAACAGGTAAATGGGAAGCGCTTGGCGAGTTAATGAATCAAAACCATGCGCTCCTGCAGGAAATGACAGTCTCCTCCCCTGAACTCGATCAACTCGTTTCAGCCGCGCGTACCGCGGGGGCAATGGGAGCAAAACTCAGCGGCGGCGGACGCGGCGGCAACATGATCGCTCTCGTCAAACCTGAAAGAGCCGAAGAAGTTGCATCCGCATTGATATCCGCAGGCGCAAAACGGACATTGATAACAATAGTCACATAATTTAAGCGCTCAAGCACAGAATGCGGAACCTCTCTTCATACAATTCTCTACGCGAAGCGTCCAATCTCCAAACGCCGTGCTATAATTTTTCATCATGAACAGGCACTTCACCCGACCGCCCTGTTAACTCATCTCAGAACTGAGATGTATTGTTTGCGAAGCCCAACGGGCTTGTTTTACGTTTTCCCGCACTCGTAAAAAACCTACACCCGATGATCTCGACGGCGCCTGACCCGCAGTGGGGCGTCTCTTCGCGCTCACGCACTTTGCGCGTGGTCCTCCTCGATCCATTCTGTCTCACTCAACCCACACGACAGAATGGAGGTTTCCCATGGAAACAATTCGGGGCAGAACGTCCCTTGAAATAAACTTTAATGGATTGACCGAACGACTCGCGGACTACAATCACATCATATTCGATCTCGGCACTGGCGATGGACGCTTTGTCCGTTGCATGGCGGAAGAATATCCAGACTCGTTTTTCATCGGCATTGACGCCTGCCGCGAGAACCTGCGCGCCAACTCGCTGAGAAAACTGCCGAACGCGCTGTTCGTCATTGCCCGCGCACAGGCATTGCCGCAGGAGTTGAACGGACTGGCATCTCACATCAACATCAACTTCCCATGGGGCAGTCTGCTTGAAAGCCTTTTGAATAACGACGCGTGTTTAGTAAATGGACTTTTATCTATTACGCGTCCCTGCGCAAGCATGGATATTCATCTCAACGCGGAGGCTCTCGCCACAGCAGGCTGGATGCTGGAATTAAGCGCGGATCAAATCGAGCACATCTTGAACGAAGTTGGATGGAGGACGAAATCAATTTCATATTCGGACGCGCACGTCCTCCGCCATTTCCAAACCACATGGGCAAAACGCCTTGCCTTTGGACGCGATCCGCGCGCGATTCGATTAAGTCTGCAAAGAGAATAACCCACGTTACACAGAACGTCCTGAAGGCGTTGTTTTGACCGAAGGTGTCGAAGGGTTTCCTTGAAAAAAACGCTATCGAACTGCTCAACCCTTCGGGACGGTGTGTAACATACAGAATAAGTACAATATCAAAATAGCCTCGGCAAAGACCGACGCTGTAACATTAAGTTGCTCCCTGCGCCGAAGACGGCGCAGGGAGCAAAAGCGATTACAACCCAATAGGCTTATCCCCAATCAACCTGCGATGCGTCGCGCGCATACACGCATCCATCACAACCTGCAATCCTGCTTCACGCGCCTTCTGCGCGGCTTCTTCATTGACGATTCCCTCCTGCATCCAAACCACCTGCGCGCCAATCTTTATCGCGGACCCAACCACCGGCAGCACGTCTTCCGGTTTGCGGAAAACCTGAACGACGTCCACTTTTTCTGGAATCGATTCCAGATCGGGATAAACCTTCTCGCCCATGATCTCCGTTGCGGTTGGGTTAACGGGAATGATTCGATAACCCTGCTCCTTCAAGTAAGAAACGATCCCATAACTTTCCTTCTCTTGATTCGACGACAATCCCACGCTCGCGACTGTCTTGGCCGATAAAAGAATTTCCTTCATCATCTTGTCGCTGTTCATGTTTTCTCCTTTGGTTCCACGTACAATGATTCAAATTACCAATTACACAAATCTTGTCCTGCCAACAAAAACCTGTCTACGTGTTTTCTTGGTTGCCTGTTTAGGTTACACCTTTCCAATCCTCATTGGCAGTATCACTTTAAACTTCGTCGCGCCAGGTCTCGACTCAACCAATAACTGCCCGCGATGACGATTGGCAATAATATCATGCGAAATATGCAAACCCAAACCTGTTCCACTACCGGGTGCTTTCGTCGTAAAGAACGGCTCGTAGATGCGCGATTGAATTTCAGCGGGGATGCCGGGTCCGTTATCCGTAATCTCAACTACTACATGATTTTCCTCCACAAAAGTCCGCAATGAAATCTCACCCCTGCCATTCATCGCGTCAATCGCATTATCCATAATGTTCGTCCATACTTGATTCAGTTCGCTGGCATAGGCTTCTATGCGCGGCAGGTTGGGGGAATATTCCCGTTTGATGTTCACGCCTTTTTTCAACTTGTGTTGCAGGATGACGAGCGTATTCTCCAAGCCCTCATGGACATCCACTTCAAGCAACGGCGCCTGGTCGAGATAGGCATATGATTTTACCGCGCGCACGATTTGTGAAATTCGTTCGGTGGTCTGCTGGACTTCGGACAATAACCCCATCATCAAACATCCTGTGCCAAGCCACTGAATGGATAAAATAAAGAAAGCCGCGCCTTTCAACTTTTCAAGCGACGCGACGTTCCACCCAAAGTTGACCATCGCGGGCGCGAGTTCCCATGCGGATTCAATCCCGTTCGCCTCCAGCCAGACTTGAAGTTGGTCCACCAAATCAATCTTTTCCAATGCATCGAGTTTGAGCGGCGACTCAAATCGGCGCGTTGCCTCCTGCATAAAGGCGTTGAGCCACTCGGTTTGATTTAGCCTGAAAGCCGTTGATTCAATCTCATGAGTCAGGGACTGCCATTTCAACAGCGTCTTATTTAATTCCGACGCGCTCCTCTGCGCCGCGGCGGCGGGATTGTTCAACTCATGCGCCAGTCCCGCGCTCATCGTGCCGAGCGCAGCCATCTTCTCCTGTTGATGGAGTAGGGACTCGTTCTGGGTCAAGCGCGCCATCACCCAATGCAAAACAGCCATCGCCGCAGTCGAACTATTCATCAATAAATTTTCGAAGGCTTCCTGTGGGATTCTCAGCGTTTCACTGTCGGTTCGGGAAATCACAGTGGCGTTGCGCGGACCGCGCGAAAGCAACGCCATCTCGCCCACCACGTCTCCCGGATTTCGCACGTCAATTTTGATGAGCGATTGCCCTGTTTGTTTTTGTATCTCAAACTCACCCTTGATGACAACGTACGCGGAATCACCCAGGTCGCCCTGCTTGATGAGAATATCACCCGCGCGCAATATGACAGGCTCAGCCATGTCCATGAGTTGTCCCAACTCTTCATCAGACAGACCCTGAAAGAGCGGAGACTTTCGCAGATCGTGAAGGTTCATTGTCAGTATTTTTGTTATGTCGTTGTGAGTAAGGCGACACTTGCGCCGGCCGCACACCTGCCCTGGTCTCTTCGAGACGGCTCCAGGGAGCGCACGCGCAAAACTTTAGCACAAGTGTCGTAGTTCGGCAATACGCAATACTGCCCGCAATCCAGTAGAGTTGCGTTAAGTTATAATCCTTCTATCCTATGAAAATCCTTACTGTTCTCACTTATTATCGTCCGCATACATCGGGTCTCACCATTTATGCAGAGCGTCTGGCGCGCGCTTTTGCCAATCGCGGACATCAAGTGACCGTGATGACCACACAGTACGATCCGTCATTGCCGCGCGCAGAAATGATGGATGGCGTGAAGATCATTCGCGTTCCTGTTGCGGTGCGCGTCAGCAAAGGCGTGCTTGCTCCCACCTTTGGCTGGGTCGCGACAAAACTCGTCGCTCAGCATGATGTGATTCAAATGCACCTCCCACAATTCGACGCGCCCGGCGTTGCATTGCGCGGTCGCCTTTTCGGCAAGCCGGCCGTCCTCACCTATCACTGCGATCTATTATTGCCTCCAGGACTCTTCAATCGTTTCGTCAACACCGTCGTTGATCTAATGAACAACACCGCAGGGATTTTGTCGAATCATATCGTGACCTATACACAGGACTACGCGGACAACTCGCCTTATCTCTCGCGCTACGCCTCAAAACTGACCCCGATACTGCCTCCCGTCGAATTGCCGAATCCACTCCCCGGCGCTATCGAAGCCTTCTCTGACGAACATCACGTGAAAGAGCGGCGTCCCGTGATTGGCATGGTCACACGTTTTGCATCCGAAAAGGGTATCGAGATACTGTTGGATGCTTTGCCGACGATCTTGAAAAAATATTCGAAGGCGCAAGTGTTGTACGCGGGACAACATCAAAATGTCATGGGGGAACAAGTGTACTTTGATCGGCTAAGCCCGCGTATTCGTGAGTACGAAATTTCAGGTCATTGGAAATTTCTTGGCAACCTCGCCCCTATTCAACTTTCCGCGTTATATCCCAACCTTGACGTGCTGACTGTCCCATCGCTCAATTCAACCGAAGCATTCGGGCTGGTGCAAATCGAAGCGATGATGAATGGGGTGCCGTGTGTCCCGTCCGCGTTGCCCGGGGTGCGGCAACCCGTAATGATGCACGGCATGGGACGCGTCGCCAAAATTGGAGATGCGGCTGACTTGGCGGAATCAATTCTCGAGGTCCTGAATGAACCGCAAAAGTTTCGCGGCGACGTTGAATCCATTAGGAAATCCTACAACCCCGATTCCATTGCGCAAGAATACGAAAAACTATTCGAAAGATTGATGAGGCGGAAATCTTGAATGGATAATCGTCAATCGGCAATTGTCAATCGCAAACGTGTACTGAGCGAAGTCGAAGTATCAAAAGATTTCCTCTCCCTCCAATTACGCGACCTGCCCTATTTTCGCGCGCTTTTGCGCGCGGTGGAAAGTTCCTACTATCAAGACCTGCCCCTGCCCGCCCCTGTCTATGATGTGGGTTGCGGCGACGGTCATTTCGCTTCGTTGACGTTCGATCAGAAAATTGACGTGGGACTCGACCCCTGGCACAGGCCCATCCACGAAGCGAAGAAGTTTGGCGCGTACAAATCCCTGGTGGAGGCTGACGGCGCGAAGTCCCCGTTTCCCAGTGAATATTTCGCAAGCGGCTTCAGTAACTCTGTGCTTGAACATATTCCACATATTGATGATGTGTTGAAAGAGACTGCGCGCGTATTGAAAAAAGACGCGCCGTTTTATTTTTGTGTGCCGAACGCGAGATATTTGAGCGAACTTTCGATTTCACGCGTGTTGGGCAGAGGCTATACTGAGTGGTTCCGCGTGATCTCACGCACCCAACATGCCGATGAGCCGGATGTTTGGAACGAACGCCTGGAACGCGCAGGATTTGAAATGATACGGTATTGGCATTACTTTTCGCCCGCATCCCTGCGCGTGTTAGAATGGGGACATTATTTCGGCGTCCCGTCGCTGGTTGCGCGCGTTCTGACGGGCAGGTGGATACTCGCACGCGCGAATTGGAACCTGTGGTTAACAAGGAAATACGTGAGCAGGTATGCTTCGACCGATCCCATTGAAAATGGGGCATATACATTTTATGTCACGAGAAGAAAATAGATAAGCGGGCAGGTAAACATGTACACAAGTAGACGGGTAGGCATGTCGCGCTTGTATGCCTGTCTACCCCCATATCTATATCTATCCACTCCCCCGAGCGAGAGATGAGCGACGAATTACAAAACCTAAATCCAGCGGAAGAACCCAGCGTTCTTGATTACGTTAAGTCATTATTCAAATTCGGCAGAGGCGAAAGGATTCAAATCCCATCGTTTGTTGAAGAGGAGCAAGAATCCGAGTCAGATGACTCGATCTCTCCTCAACCTTTTGCCTTCCGCCTTCCGCCCACAGAATCCCAAGCTTCCCGACTTCAGCCTTTCGACTCTGCTCAAGCCAAGCCTTCGCTCCGCGATTTTAAGTCCAGCCCCTTCCCCTGGCGGTCGTTGCTTGCGCTCCTGCTGGCGCTCATTGGACAAAACACCTTCGAGCCGCCTGCTACCAACGACTCACTAGGATATGCGTTTTATCTGGCCGCATTCAGTTTATTGGGTTGGGCGATCTTTCGCGGCGAATGGACTCTTGCCCCTCTCGCTCAATTGCAGGAGCGCGCAGACCCGCTCACTTATCGCCGCGTTCCATTGCTCATCAGCGCCGCGCTTGGGTTCTGGGCGTTCATCCTGTTCGCGGATAATCTCTTTACCCGGTTCAATCTCATCATATGGTGCGCCGCGCTTGCATTTTTTGTCTCGGCGTTTTGGCTGAACGACCAAGGCGTTGGATCAACCTTTAGCCGTATCTCTGCAGTCTTCAAACAAGACTCGTGGACGGTCCGAGTCTCACATTGGACCTTGCTCCTCATCGCCGCCACCGCGCTTGTGTTCTTCTTCCGCTTTTATCAAACCAGCGGCGTCCCGCCTGAACCGTTCAGCGACCACGCCGAAAAACTCCTCGATGTTTACGATATAACACAGGGACAAACGCATATCTTCTTCATACGCAACACGGGGCGCGAAGGCTTCCAAATGTATTGGACCCTGCTTGTCTCAAAAATCTTCGGGACGGGTTTATCGTTCCGCAGTCTCAAACTCGGCACAGCCATCCTCGGCTTTTTGACCCTGCCCTTCATCTACCTGCTCGGAAAGGAAATCGGCGGGCAACGCGTTGGACTCATCGCGTTTATTTTAACTGGGATTGGATACTGGCCCAACGTCATCAGCAGGATTGGACTGCGCTTCCCTCTTTATCCGCTCTTTGCCGCGCCGACGCTTCTCTTCCTCATGCGCGGCTTGCGGACTCGGAACCGAAATGATTTTCTCCTCTCCGGCATCTTTTTGGGAATCGGCTTGCATGGGTACAGTCCATTCCGCATTGTGCCGTTCGTTGTCATCGCCGTATTTGTTTTGTACTGGCTCCATGCCCAATCGAAAGGGGCGCGCAACGAATCGCCCGTCTGGCTTGTCCTGCTTGGGTTGGCGTCTCTGTTCATGTTCCTGCCTCTCTTGAGTTATTGGGCGGGTCACCCCGCTGAATATAATTTCCGCGCTCTCTCGCGCCTCAGCGGAACGGAACAAGCCTTGCCGGGACCCGCGCTGGAGGTCTTCCTCTCAAACGTATGGAGCGCGCTTAAGATGTTCAACTTCTACGACGGGGAGATCTGGGTGCTTTCAGTCACAGGCCGCCCCGCGCTGGATGTGGTCTCCGGCGCTTTGTTCGTTCTTGGTGTGGTGTTGATCCTGGTGCGTTATATCCGCAACCATCATTGGCTGGATTTGTTCCTGCTCCTCTCTATTCCTTTGCTGTCGTTGCCATCCAGCCTGTCGCTGGCATTTCCCAATGAGAACCCGGCGATCAACCGTGCGGGAGCCGCGTGCATCCCCGTATTCATTATCGTGGCGCTGGCGCTCGATGGTCTCCTCACCAGCCTCGGGCGGGGGAGGATGCGAAGTGTCCTTGTGTGGGGTATCGCGGGACTCCTATTGTATTGGTCTGCCTCGCAAAATTATGACCTGGTCTTTCGCCAGTATTACACCTCCTTCCGCGCTGGGTCGTGGAACACGTCTGATATGGGTAAAGTGATTGAGGAGTTTGAGTATGTTTATGGCACGACAGATACCGCCTGGGTGGTGCCGTTCCCATACTGGGCGGATACGCGTTTGCCCGCGGTATATATAGGAATCCCAAACCGTGATATGGCGATGTGGCGCGAAAATATACCGGCCACTTTGGAATTGACCGGACCCAAGTTGTTCATTGTGAAGGCTGATACCGAAAACCCGGACGGGAACGACCAGGCTTCGCTGGACGTCCTGCAATCGTTATATCCTGACGGGCAGTTACGTATGTTCGACTCGGACGTGCCCGGGCATGATTTTTGGATTTTCCTTGTGCCGAGCAAATAAGAGACTATGAATCGCGAAAAACACTCCTGGCTTTACGATGTTCTCTTCCTGTTAGTGTTTGTGCTGGCGGGCTATTTGCGTTTGACGGGCGTGAACTGGGGCGAGGCCCAGCACCAGCATCCCGATGAAAATTTCCTCTCAGGAGTGCTTGGGAGTTTGCAAGCGCACAAATGTGCGAATGAAACCGTCCCCGTGGAAGCCTGCCCCCCGGAACAGAAACAGTGGATGGGTATTGGGGATTATTTCAATAGCGGAAAATCAACGCTCAACCCATACAATCGCGGCTACTCGTTCTTTGTATATGGCGACCTGCCGATGACTATCGTGCGCATCGCGGTGGAGACATTAAATCAACCTGATCCCAAGATTTTGGGACGCCAATTCTCCGCGCTCGCGGACCTGTTCACGATCCTGTTGCTGTACTTTATCGTCTTGCGCGTGTATAACCGCCAAGTGGGGCTTCTTGCTTCGCTGTTTTCCGCGTTGACCGTGATGCAGATCCAGCAATCGCACTTCTTCACGACGGATCTATTCGTCAACGCGTTCGCATTCCTGGCAATTTACTTCGCAGTGGAAATCGCGAACAGGGAAGAGAGACAAGACGCTTCGCGTGGAGATTCATCAGACGAAACGACTAACAACTCTGAATCTACGGAAACCGATTCGCAATCTCCGATTCTGCACGCAAAGCATTCGATCTCCCATCCCCCATTACCAGTTACCGATTTCTCATTACTGCTTTTCCGCAATCCTCTCTTCCTCCTCAGCCTCGGCTTTGGGGTCGCGTATGGCATGGCGCTTGCGTCCAAAGTAAACATTTATCCATTAGCCATTTTGTTGCCGGGCGCTTTTATGGTTCGGTATTTTTTGAATAAAGCTCAAAGCGGTGTCCCAGCCGCTGAGGACAGCGGCTCGAGCAGTTCCATGCAACATATCATCCCGCAGCGAAGCGGAGTGGACCCGGCAAATTACTGGCTGCTCGTCACTGCATGTCTCATCGCAGGCGGGATTGCCGCCATCATCTCCTTCCGCGTCTTTCAGCCGTATGCCTTTGACGGCTTGTTGCTGAACAAACAATGGATCGCAAACATTCAGGAACAACGCGTGCAAGCAAGGGGCGACGCAGACCTGCCATGGAACTTGCAATGGGCGCGCCGCTCGCATCTCTATTCATTCGAAAACTTAACCGTGTGGGGTCTCGGACTTCCGCTTGGCATTCTCGCCTGGGCAGGCTTCCTCTACATGGGCTGGCGCATCCTCAAAGGCGAATGGCGTCACGCCTTGCTATGGGGTTGGACGGCGGCTTACTTCCTCTGGCAATCGCTTCAATTCAACCCGACCATGCGCTATCAACTACCCATCTATCCATTGCTTGCGATGATGGCCGCGTGGTTTGTGTTTGAGTTGACAAAATCCAATAAGACGGCTGAGGAAAGCCACCCTACTCCGATCAGCCGTGTGCGGTCAATTGTCGCCATAGTAATTGGTCTTGCTGTCGTTGCTCTCACTGCAATCTGGGCTTTTGCCTTCCAAAGCATCTATGTTCGCGATGAGCCTCGTATCGCGGCTTCACGCTGGATTTACCAGAACATCCCGGGTCCCATCAATGTCCAAATCCAAACGGGCGGCTCAACCTACAACCAGCCCATGCCTTTCCAAATAGACGGAACCATCCAGGCAGGGCAGCCATACGAGGCATCCTTCACCGCGCAGCGCGATGGGATTGTGGATGGCGTCATATTGGGACGTGCGACAAACGAACTCGCTTCTCCTTCGACCCTCAACCTGATTCTGTCCGACGAGCCGAATCCAACTCCCGATCAGGCTCTCACCGCCGCATCCCTCACAGCAGATTTTTCACCGAATAACGACCCGCGCGGCGACTCATACACGCTCGTCCTCGATACTCCCATCCAGGCAACGAAAGGTAATCAATATTATCTTCGCTTTGAAATCGACTCAGGCGCGCTATTACTGAGCGGCGCGTCCATCGCTAACGAAACGGACTACGACTACGGTCTTCCCTTCCGCGTCGACGGCTATGACGCCTTCGCCGGCATTTATCGCGGCGACCTCAACCTGCAAGTCTACTGGGACGATAATGCCGAGAAACTCACCCGCTTTGTAGATACTCTTAATCAAACCGATTACATCTTCATCCCCACCAACCACCAATACGCGCAGATCACGCGCGTGCCTGAACGCTATCCGCTTACTGCTTTGTATTACCGCGAACTGCTTGGTTGCCCAGCCGATCAAGAGGTCATCCGCTGTTATCACGAAGCGAAGCCGGGGGATCACCAGGGCGCGCTTGGGTTTGACCTGGTTGAAGTCTTTGAAACCTTCCCAACGCTTGGACCGATCGTGATCAACGACGAATGGGCTGAAGAGGCTTTCACTTTCTACGACCATCCAAAGGTTTTTATTTTCAAGAAGAACAAGGATTACAACCCCGCACAAGTGCAATCCATCCTCGGCAAAGTGGATTTGACAAAAGTCGTCCACCTCACGCCCCGTCAATTTAACGATTACTCCAACCTGCTATTGCCCGCAGACAGACTCGCTCAACAACGCGCCGGCGGAACGTGGTCGGAACTATTTAACTACAATTGGATACAAAATCGTTATCCTATTCTTGGTCTCCTCATCTGGTATCTCTTCATCTTCACCCTCGGACTGGCTGTCTATCCATTAATACGATTAGCCATGCTCGGCCTTGCAGATAAAGGTTATCCCCTCAGCCGCGGGCTGGGATTGGTCCTGTTTGGTTATCTTGCGTGGATGGCGGGTTCAGTCGGTATCCCATATACGCGTACAACGATTGCGATTGTCTTTGGCTTGATCCTTCTCCTCGGCGCGCTCCTTGCGTACTATCAACGCGGCGAACTGCGCGAAGAATGGAGGACAAAACGCAATTACTTCCTGATGATCGAAGGTGTCTTTCTTGCTTTCTTCCTCATTGACTTGCTCATCCGCTTCGGCAACTCGGATCTGTGGCACCCTGCAAAAGGCGGCGAGCGCCCGATGGACTTTTCCTACTTCAACGCGGTCATCAAGAGCACATTCTTCCCCGCCTATGATCCCTGGTTCGCGGGCGGCTACATCAACTACTATTATTATGGCTTCGTGCTGGTCGCCACACCGGTAAAATTACTCGGCATCGTCCCAACCATCGCATATAACTTCATCCTGCCCACATTATTCGCAATCGTCGCAGCCTGCGCGTTCTCCCTCGGCTGGAATCTTCTTGACAACAGCCCCCGCTTCCAGCGGGAGCGGGCGGGGGGTGAGGGAGAATCTTCATCCTTCACAATTCACGCGGAGCGTTCATCCTTGATAAGCGGACTTTCCGCATCCCTCCTCACCATTCTGCTCGGCAACCTCGGAACTGTCCAACTCCTCTATCAAAGACTGCAACAACTCGGCGCGCTTGGTCAACCCACTACGGATGCAGCCATCTTCCAGCGCTGGACTTGGGCATATCAAGGTCTTTTGCTGACGTTTAGCGGCGCCTCGCTTCCCATCGGATATGGAGATTGGTACTGGAACCCAAGCCGCGTCATCCCTTCGGGCCCGGGCAATGAGATCACCGAGTTCCCGCTCTTCACCTTCCTCTATAGCGACCTGCACGCGCACATGATCGCCATGCCGTTGGCGTTGCTCGCATTGAGCTGGGCGCTGGCTATCGTTGCTGGACGCGCGAAATGGCCAAATCTGTTTTCAGCGGCGTTTGGATTCGCAATTGGCGGACTCGTCATCGGCGCCTTATATCCCACCAATCTATCCGACATTTATACGTTCCTGCCCATCGGTCTCGCCGCCATTGGTTATGCCATCTGGCGCTACGCGGACGCGGCCTCCATCGCAAAAAGAATGGCGCTCGTCCTTGGCGCGTTGTTCGCGTTGGCCGTACTGTCGTTCGTGATGTATCAACCTTATCGCGAGGCCTACAGCCAGGCATATAGCGCGCTCGACCCGTGGAAGGGACCCTTCACACCCATCTGGTCTTATCTCACACACTGGAGCGTGTTCCTTTTCATCGTCGCATCATGGATGGCGTGGGAAACGCGCGAGTGGATGGCGCAAACGCCCCTCTCATCTTTGCGAAAACTTAAGCCTTATCAATTGTTGATCGAAGGCGCGCTGGTCTCATTTGTACTGGCTCTGCTTGTACTCCAATATATAGGGACAAGCGTCGGCTGGATCGCTTTGCCGCTCGCGGCGTGGGCGGGCGTATTGTTGCTGCGTCCAACGTTGCCCGATGCAAAGCGCTTCGTGTTGTTCCTTATCGGCACGGCGTTGCTCATCACCATTGTTGTGGAAGTTGTCGTCGTGCGCGGCGACATCGGGCGCGCAAACACGATCTTCAAATTCTATTTGCAGGCATGGATATTGCT
>CAZIYY010000029.1:26496-35479 GCA_964543585.1 uncultured Anaerolinea sp.
GGTCAGCGCGGGCGCCGCCTTTGCATGGACAATACCCGCGTTCTTCAAATGGCTTCAAGGCTGGCGTCTCTTCTGGCAGACCGCGCTGATCCTGCTTATCTCCGGTGCCGCGCTGTTTACCGTCAGCGGCACATCCGGCAAGATTCGCGATCGTTGGATTGTCGAAGCCCCGCGCACGCTCGACTCGCTCACCTTCATGAATTATGCGAATTATGATGATTTCGATCAACGCCTGGATTTGAGCGAGGATTACCGCGCCATCCGCTGGATGCAGGATAACGTGCAAGGCTCGCCGGTCATCGTCGAAGCCAACTGCCCTGAATATCGCTGGTGCACGCGTTACACGATCTATACGGGATTACCCGGCGTCGTGGGCTGGAATTTCCATCAACGCCAGCAGCGCGCCAACATGTCCAACTGGGTCGAGGATCGCGTCGCCGCAGTCGGCAATTTTTATGACAGCATTGACGTTGAATTCACGCGCGCGTTCCTCAAAACGTATGCTGTCAAGTATATTATCGTCGGTCAACTCGAACGCGCGGAATACACTCCCGAAGGTATCGCCAAGTTCGAACAGTATGAAGGAAAATATTGGCGCGCGGTTTATCGTGACGGCAATACGGTCATTTATGAAGTAATACCGTAGCCGCTTGCTCTGGCCGCTGTCCCTCGCGAAGCATCCCTGTGGGACGGCGGCGAGGACACCGCCTTGAGCAGAATGAACAGACAAGGAGTTACCATGATCTACCACATTACAACCCGCAAAGACTGGCACACTGCGCTGGCAACAGGCGACTATCAGTCTGAAAGTCTCATTACTGAAGGATTCATCCATTGCTCGACTCATTCGCAAGTCCTGCCGGTCGCTGAAAACTTCTACAAAGGAGGACGCGGACTCCTGATCCTCCTCATTGAGCAGACGCTTCTTTCCTCGACTCTGAAATGGGAACCGCCCTCCGGCGGGGCGCCACCCCCAGGCGTCCCCAAAGGCGACCCACTCCCGCATATTTACGGACCCATCAATTTGTCTGCCGTCGTCAAAGTCCTTGACCTCGAACAGGACCCTAAAGGCGCGTTCATCCTCCCCAATCTCTAAATTTCACATAATTACCAATAACCAATTACCCAATTACTAATCTCCACACGAAGCGTCTAGTCTCCGATTCTCCGGTCTCCAATTCTCTAATTACCAATCCCCCTCATGCTCCTCTTCCTCTCCTGGTACCTCCTCATCACCCTGCTCGGCTGGCTTACCTTTCCTCTTGCCTATCATCTCTTCCCGGCGCTGGCTGATAGGGGTTACGCGTTATCGCGCGCCTTGGGATTGTTAATCTGGGGATACATCTTCTGGCTGTTCGCATCGCTGGGCATCGCGCAAAACGACCTGGGCGGATTGTTGTTGGGCTTGATCGTATTGGGCGGATTAAGCGCATGGGCATACTTCACGCAACTCACAACAGACAACATATCATCCCATGGCGAAGCGGAGCGGATGCAACTCATCGAATGGCTCAAAGAAAACAAAAGACTCATCCTCACCACTGAACTTCTCTTCCTTGTTGCTTTTGGATTCATGGCATTCGTTCGCGCAAGCAATCCAGAAACAACTACAGCAGGGGGTGAGAAGTGGATGGAGGTGGCGTTCATCAACGCGATATTACATTCGCCTGCTTTTCCACCACATGATCCCTGGCTTTCGGGGTATGCCATCTCATATTATTACTTTGGTTATGTGATGACCGCCATGCTGGCCATGCTGACATCCACACCGGCAAGCGTCGCACATAATTTGATGCTGGCATTGATCTTTGCCTTGAGCGCCATCGGCGCATATGGAATCTTGTATAACCTGCTGGCGCTTCGCAGGCAGGGCCATGACTCACAAACAGAAAACTTGGAGTCTGTGGTTCGTCTTCCATTGCTGGCTCCCTTATTTTTATTGATCATTAGCAACTTGCAGGCAGTGTTTGAGTCATTGCACCGACGAGGCATCGGTTGGACGTTTGCACCGGGTGGGGGGGCGACCTCGTCATTCTGGCAATGGATTGACCTGAGGGAGTTGAACATTCCACCTGCCCAGCCTTTGACCTGGATTCAGACCGAATCTTATTGGTGGTGGCGGGCTTCACGAGTTTTGCGGGATTATGAGTTCAACGGCACGTATCAGGAAGTGATTGATGAGTTCCCGTTCTTTTCGTACTTGCTTGGTGATTTGCATCCCCATGTGTTGGCAATGCCATTCGTCCTGCTGGCAATCGCCGTTGCGCTGAATCTTTTTCTTGGCGGATGGCGCGGAAATATTAATTTGTACTTCGGTCAACTGCGAATCAGTAAAACAGGATTCTTCGTCATAGCGTTGCTGTTGGGTGGGCTGGCATTTCTCAATACGTGGGACATCCTCGTCGCCGCGGTGTTGATCGTTTTCAGTTACGCGCTGGCTCGGGTAGGTGAAGCAGGCTGGAGCTGGGAAAGACTCGAAGATGTCCTGTTGCTGGGTATCCCTTTAATCGTCACCGCTTACGTGATGTATCTTCCGTTCTTTATTGGCTTCGATTCACAGGCGGGGGGCATCGTGCCGAATTTTATGTTTCCTACGCGCGGCGCGCACCTTTGGGTGATGTGGGGCACGCTGTTCGTTCCGTTGTTTGCATATTTGATTCATGTGTGGCGAAGTGGTACACCCGCTCATTGGCGCGCAGGCATCTTCACCTCGCTCGGCATTTTGCTCGTGCTGATCGTAGTAATGTTCGCGATCGGTTTCCTGGCGTTGAGGCTAAAGCCCGATCTTGTCAATTCTATTTTGCAATCACAAGGACTCGATGCCAACGCCTTCCTTGCCGACAGCCTGAAGCGCAGGTTGAACTACATCGGCGGCCTGCTCACATTGCTCGCGATCTTGATCCCCACACTATCATTTCTGATCTCGCCTCACGAATCACGCCCGACGCTTAATTCTTCATCCCTTCGACCTGGCTCAGGGCGAGCCTTCATCCTTTTGTTGATCGCCCTCGGCTCGCTCCTCATCCTCGGTCCAGACTTTCTCTATCTCAGGGATAATTTCGGATATCGCATCAACACGGTCTTCAAGTTTTATTATCAGGCATGGATTATGCTTTCACTGGTAGTCGCGTACGGCACAGCGGTAATGTTCACTGAACTACGTGGGCAAATGAGAGGGTTGTACGCTGTTTTGATGGCGGTCGTCGTTGCGGCGGGGCTGGTTTATCCAGTATTAAGCCTTCCAAACAAAACGAATAGTTTCAAAATCGCCCACCCTGAACAGCGTACATTAGACGGCGCAGCATATCTCGCTAACATCATGCCCGACGATTATCTGGCTATTCAGTTCATGAAACAACTTGATGAAGGTGTGGTGGCGGAGGCAGTGGGAGGGCAGTATTCCGAGTTTGCCCGTATTTCAACCTTTACGGGTCTGCCCACTGTATTAGGCTGGCCTGGGCATGAGGGCCAGTGGCGCGATCAGACATTGCAAGGCTCGCGGGAACAGGATATTGAGACGCTGTATTCCACGCCCGATTGGGTGATCGCGCAGGAGATCATCAACCGCTATCACATCCGCTATGTTGTTGTAGGCAATCTCGAACGAAACGCCTATCGCGTGAACGAAGATAAATTCAATCGCTTTCTGAAACCTGTTTTTCAGCAGGGAAATACGACCGTTTATGAAGCGCCGTAATTCAACGTCATTGCGAGGGCGATGCACTTTCGCCCGAAGCAATCTCCCAATCGTCTGGGATTGCTTCGCCGCCAAAAACCAGAAGCGCCGTCTCGCAATGGCACAATATCGAGGGTAAAATTACTTTATGAATTCCTCCCGACTCAAAAACGAAGGCTGGCTGTATTGGCTAGCCTTTCTTCTCGCCCTCGGCTTGCGCCTTATTCAACTTGGCGCGTCTCCCCTGACTGATTCCGAAGCGACTCTTGCCCTGCAGGCCCTGCACATCGCGCAAGGCCGGAGTCCTTTGCTCGATCCTCAGTCCGCCTATATCCTCCTCACCAGTATATTGTTTGCGGTCATCGAAAGCGCGAACTTCATGGCGCGCTTCATCCCTGCAATAGTTGGGAGCGTGTTGGTGTTTGCGCCTTATTTTTTTCGTGAGAAGATTAAACCGGGCCCCGCATTGATCCTTGCCTTCCTCTTTGCAATCGACCCTGGACTCGTCGCGCTCTCACGCCAGGCAGGCGGCACGATCCTGGCTGTCACTTTCCTGCTGTTCGCCTGGGGTATGTGGATCAATCGACGCGCCATCCCCGCTGGAATTTTTGTAGGGCTTGCTTTCCTCTCCGGACCTCCGCTCTGGGCTGGCTTGCTCGCGCTGGCTCTCGCCTGGATTTTCCGACGAGGAATGGAAACCAAGCCAACCACAGATCAATCCACAATCACTAATTCCCAATTGCAACTCACTGAATATCGCTCATCTATCATTGCGTTCATTGCCACCCTGCTCTTCTGCGGCACCCTCTTCTTCACTACTCCCAACGGGCTCAGCGCGGCGCTTTCAGCCCTGCCTGCATATTTAACAGGCTGGGTCTCTCCTGCTGTGATGACTCCGGGCCGCATGTTGCTGGCATTCATTGTATACGAGCCATTGGGAATCTTCATTGCGACGCTTTCCCTCATTCGCGGCTTTCGCACAAAAAGCAAACGCATCCTTCGTTTGGGCTTATGGCTGGGCGTCTCATTGCTCCTTGCAGTCTTTTATCGTCAAGCCATCGGGCTGGCGTGGGTCATTATTCCATTGCTCACGCTTGCCGCGCTGGAACTCGCGCGCGCGATTGATGTCCAGCCTGAAGAGCGCGTGGAGGTGGGCGCGATCATCACCCTCATCATGATCCTTCTGATCATCTCGTCGTTTAGTGTTTTCAACATCGCCGTCAATCCATACAGCCAGATTCCTGCGGTCATGCCGATCTTCGGCGAAGTCCAAAATCCGCGCTACGTAATCCTGTATGGCGCGTCTGCCATCCTCGTTGTGTGCATTGCGCTGGTGGGGTTTGGCTGGTCTGCGCGGACAGCTAGGCTGGGAATGACATGGTCTTTCACGATCTTTCTCGGCATTTACAGCCTAGCCGCAGCCTGGGGCGCAAGTGGATTAAGAATTCCGAACGGGGTCGAATTATGGACTCCCGACCAAAGACCCGTACAAGCGGATCTGCTTCTCGCCAGCGTGAAAGATATTTCTGATTTCAGCCTCGGTCACGTGGACTCCCAGCCTGTTACCGTTATGGGAATCAATTCCCCGGCGCTCGAGTGGCTCCTGCGAGACCATGCAGTGACCGTTGTATCGGCGCTCGATCCGCAGGTCGCGCCGCCCATCGTTATCACTCCGCTCATGGATGATCTGAGTCTGCCCTCCGCCTATCGCGGGCAGGATTTCACCTGGAGACAAACGCCGCTGTGGGATCAAATCCAAAACCCTGATTGGTGGAGTTGGCTGGTGTATCGTCAACTGCCGCGCGAAAACGAGACGATCATCCTGTGGGCGCGCGATGATCTGTTTCCGGATGCGCGAGAAAATATCCAGCCATAAATGACATCTTCCAGGCATCCCTCCATCATCGCCATTGACGGGCCCGCCGCGTCGGGAAAATCCACGCTTGGTTTGCGGCTTGCCAGCGCGCTCGGTTATCTCTTCTTCGATACGGGCGTGATGTATCGTGCCGTCACCTGGCTGGCGTTGGATCACGATATGAACTTGCAGGACGAGACCGCGATCACTGCTCTGGCGCAGAAAACGCAAATTGAAATTGCGCCCGCCTCAAAGTCGGATGGGCGCGGTTGCGATGTCCTCGCAGCAGGAAAGAACATTACCTGGGAAACACGCCTGCCCGAAGTGGAAGAGAATGTTTCCGTCGTCTCCGCTTATCGCGGGGTGCGAGACGCATTAACCCAACAGCAGAGGCGGATCGGACAACGCGGTCATATCGTGATGGTCGGGCGCGATATTGGAACCGTCGTCCTGCCCGAAGCGGATTTGAAAATCTACCTTGACGCGACCGCCGAACAACGCGCACAGAGACGTTTCGACGAGATCATCGCACGCGGCGGAAGCGCGGACTATGATGATATTCTTGCCAAAGTGATCGAACGCGACCGCATCGATTCGACCCGCGATGTGGCTCCGTTAAAAGCGGCGGAGGACGCGGTTGTGCTGGATTCCGATAAACTCACCGCAGATGAAGTCTTTGAACAGGCGCTGGCTTTGCAGAAATGAGCGACCCTTATCGCATCCCTCTGCGATTCCAGATCAGCCGCCCAATACTAAAGACAGTTTTCCGCGGCCTCTTTCGCTTTTTGGGGCGCATCAAGATCGTTGGGAAAGAAAACGTTCCGTATGGCAAACCGTACGTGGTTGCCATAAACCACATCTCGATGTTTGACCCTCCGTTCGCGGGTGCGTTCTGGCCTGACCAATTGGAGATCATCGGCGCGGCAGACGTGTTCGATAAACCCGGCCAGGGACACATCTTGAGAGCCTACGGCGTGATCCCCGTGCATCGCGGCGATTATGACCGCGTATTGCTTACAAAAATTATTCGTATCATCAAATCCGGCTATCCGCTTCTGATCGCGCCGGAGGGCGGGCGTTCGCATGTGCCTGCCATGCGCCGCGCAAAACCTGGCGTGGCATATATCATTGAACAGACGGGTGTGCCCGTATTGCCTGTGGGACTCGTTGGCACGACGGATGACTTCTGGCAGCGCGCCAAACGCGGTGAGAAGCCGTCGCTCGAAATGCGGATCGGCAAATCCATTAGCTTGCCTGAGATCACAGCCAAAGGCACAGAGAGGCATGAAGCGCGGCAGAGAAACGCGGATCTGGTCATGTCCCATCTCGCGGGACTTCTGCCCGAAGAATATCGAGGCGTTTATGCCGAATCAGCCGTCCTCCCCGCCTAAACCCGTCACGGATTGGTGGCGGCCCGACCTGGTCGCGTTGCCGCGTCTCACTTTGGCGCGGCGATTCTTTCGCCTGTTTACACGCGAGGTGATGAAGTTGATTGTATTTTTTGCCATGCGCTCCACCGTCAACGGGTTGGAAAATTTTCCAAAACATGGACCGTCAATCATTGTCATCAATCATCTCGGCGATGCAGATGTCGTTGTGCTGGGCGCTTCAATCCCAACTGCAATTGATGCAATGGCAAAGATCGAATCGAACGAGCACTGGCTTGTGGGCCCCGTCTTTCGAGCATACGGAATGATCTTTGTGCATCGCGGCCGGCCCGACCGCAAAGCATTGCGCGCCGCGCTGGAGGGGCTGGCTGAAGGGCGCATGGTTGCGATCGCGCCTGAGGGCAGGCAGTCTGTTATTGGCGGTTTGGAGGAAGGGACCGAGGGCGCGGCGTTCCTTGCGATGAAATCCGGCGCGCCGATTGTTCCCGTCGCGCTGACTGGGACGGAAAACGAATATGTTTATAGCAATTTGAACAAGTGGAGGCGCACAGGCGTCACACTGGCAGTGGGCAAACCGTTCAAGTTGCAGGAGCAGGCTGACCGTCAGGAAATGCTGCGGCAGGGCACGCGTCAGATCATGGAGTCGTTGGCGAGTCTGCTTCCCGAATCCTATCGAGGGAACTACAAGGTCAACCCTTAGGTTTTGCGCGGTCCAAACATCTCTAAGTTCCCACCGTCTGCTTCCGCGCAAGAGCCACAGCCAAATCGTGTTCCAGGAATGAGGCGACCGCCAGAATCGCGATCCCCAGGATCGCCATATTGCGGTCCACAAGAGCCAGCCAAATTCCAGCGCCGACCGCTTCGATCAGGCTGAAGCCGATGGTGCGCGCATCGAGGAGTTTCGAGAAGAGGTCCTTGCCTTTGAAAACATTGTCCGATAAGGTGTGCTCCACGACCAGCAAACCCGCCAACGCGAGCGCGGCTGCAATTGCGTTGATACCCACCAGTATAAGCCACAACACCCAGATGGTCGATTCGATCAGGCTCACGACGGATTTTTTCAAAATAGGCGCTCCTTGTAACTCGAATAGCCCTCGATTGTGAATCACGTTGTATGCCACGATATGCTCGACGGTGAACCCGACGACAAGAACGGCAAAAGCCGCGATCATCGAGCCGATATTCCCCGCGCCGCGCGCAAGAGCAAGCCAGACTACAAGTGTCACTCCCTCCACTATCGTGAAAACAGCGATTCGTAACTGATCTCTCATGGACTGCCTCCTTAATTTGCTTATCTATACGCGGTGATTTATTTTACCGCTTGTCCCATTATTTACTAAACTTTTGGAATGACTTGCAGGCTAATTTTTTTACTTCAGGTTTAGATCCGCATGTCAAACATGCGTGCGGCACTCTGTAGCATCAATCCGCCTTGCGGATATGGAATCTACTTATCCTGCGAAGAACTCAGGTCAATCGCCACCACCAACGCGGTGCGCGCCCAATCGCTCAAAGTTTTTCCTTCGCTCCATTCCTGATACTTCCCCGCGACGATGTGACGCGCCATTATATCTTCGCCCTGATCGCGCAAGCTGCGCGCAGTCCCCGTGAAGATGTGTTTCGCGATGCGGATAGTAACAGAAGGATTCTTGAACAGATTCTTCACCCAATCAGATTTGTTTCCGCCGCCGGATAAAAGATAAAGCGAGTTGTTTTTCATCCCGAACCAGATCTCGATCTCGTGCGGATTTCCGCTTACGCGTCCGGTTGTGGTGAGGTAGCAGTAATCTTCATCTGATATTTTCATCGTCATACTTTCAGTGTCCTTCTTATATTGCTTTTTCATAATTCATGTTAATCATTGATGTTAGGCAGCGGGCGGAAGAATGCGAGCGTGAGTTTTGCGAAGCATCCACCCCATTATAAAAGGTGAACCGGCAATGTCACGGAAAACGTACTGCCTTCACTGGTCCCCCTCACTCTGACTTCCACACTGCCTGAATGCGCCTCCGAATTGCATCACGGTAAATGTTACTATGGGAAGTAACGTTGCATCAGGAAAAA
>CAZIYY010000030.1:0-13030 GCA_964543585.1 uncultured Anaerolinea sp.
CAGCTTATCTCTTTTGGCTGCCTGCAAAGTTGCACTTCATACTTGAATCTACGAAGTAAATAAAGACTCCAGGATCATGAAATCTCGGAGTCTTTATTTCTGCTCAAACACATGTGTCCCTGTCTACGTGCCTACATGTCCACGCGGTCTAGCTCCATCCATCCGGGATGGTCAATGTATCCTTTGCTATCAGCCATCGTTTGGGTTCTTTGATCTGTGGGTTCAGAGTCATAATCGCTGCTTCTGTTGTCCGGAATTTTTCCGCCAGTTTGCCGAGTACATCGTCAGTCTGGACAACATATTTTATTGTAGGCTTCTCAGGCGGCGGAACAGGATCAGGTTGTGGGTGCGGTGGTTCAGGATCAGGCTGCGGCTGAGGAGGATGCGACGCGCCAGCCAGTACGTACAGTTCTTCGAGCGTGCCGCGATAAAAATTCAGGTCAACCCCGGTCGGTCGTTTTCCCTCTTTATCCGTGATCCCATCCAGCACACCCTTGTCGTTATACTGCCAGAAACTCCAGGGCGACCAGCCCGGCGGCTGAAAAGGCAGATCGTTTTCACCGATTTCATGATTGAGGTAATTGGCGAGCCATATCACGTACTTGGTCGCCCAGGGCGGCGGCTTGCCATTGGGTCTGCTGACACGATCCCTCAGAAAGAAGGGACCCGAGTAAATGATAGGTTTGCGGCCCGTCTCGGCTTCCACTTTGGTGAGCCATGCCTCGGCGCAGGAAACAATTTGAGCGTTCGGTATCATGCCCGACTTGCCTCTCTTTGCTCCTTTCCCGTCCTTACCCCTGCCGGGCTTGGAACCTTTAGAGCCCGTTGAGCCCTGGGCCGTATTCGTTTTGAGTTCCTCCAGATCGAGAACAGGCGGCAGGTCGCCCGGTTCAAGCTTCACCTTCGCCAGGAATGTATTCGCCTGCCTCGTGCCACTCACTGAAGGATCCAGGAAATGGTAGGCGCCGCGCAAAATGCCTGCCTGTTTTGCCCCTGCCCAGTGAGAGTCGAAAAGCGGGTCGGTGAAATCCTTCTGAGAGGCCTTGATAAAGACAAAGCGAATATCCTGCGCGCGCACCTTTGCCCAATCGATTACCGGCTCCCAAAGCGCTACATCAATGCCTTTGACATACGAAACCATTCTAGCCTCCTTTTGGAAATTAGCGTGCAACTCAATTAACGGAATTTGGAATAAACTCTAACGGCTCACCCCCTAATACGGAGTCCAAGCAGGGTTTGAGCGCCACAAAACGCCAACTTTCAGCCGAAGGGATCGTCAACACTTGTCCCATGCTGATATTGTCCACGTTCGCAATACTATTTGCGGAAGCAATCGCCGCGACAGTCGTCCCATTTTTGATGGCGAGCTCTTCGTCTACCGCGCCAGCATCTCTTCCAACTTCTCCTTCACCTGTGACCACTCAATATCCAGTATACTATAATACACCGAATGGCGATAATGACCGTTAGGCAGGACCATGTGATTGCGCAGCACGCCTTCCTTCACCGCGCCAATGCGTTCGATGGCTTTTTGTGAGCGTTCGTTTCGCAAGTCCGTTTTCAATTGCACGCGGATACAACTGAGCGTTTCAAAGGCATGACTCAACAATAGATACTTACATTCGGTATTGACCGCCGTTCTCTGGAACTCTGTGCCATACCATGTGCCGCCGATTTCGAGTCCGCGATCTCTGGGCATGATGTTCAGATAGCGCGTTGCGCCTGCCACGCGTCCCGAGGCAAGATGAATGACCACAAAAGGCAGGTCTGTACCATTCTCCGCGCGCGCGAGAATATCCACCACCCAGCCGCGCATATCCTCCACTGAATTCATCTCCCCATAAACCATAAAGTCCCAGAACGCGTGGCCCACGCCGATCTCAGCCAGCGCGGGGATGTGCGCTTCGGTCATCGGTTCGAGGCGAACGTGTTTGCCTTGTAATATGATTGGTTTTACTTCCATAGATTGTTCCATTGAACTGGTGGTTTCGACACCTGCACTTGCGTGCCGGTGCAAGTGTACGCCTTTCGCAAAGACCGCTCAAGGCTACTCAACCACCGTGTCATCTATTCTTTCAGCCATTCCTCTTCAGATGTATCGTGTGTTGGAAGATAAGGCATCTTGGGTCCATCAACTCCTAGAAATTTTGCCAGCGCGGCGCGCATGGCGGTGCGGTCATCCCATAAGAATTCGCGCGCGCCAAAACACATCGACTGTTCATGGCCCTTGCCGCAGGATAACACAATATCGCCGGGACGCGCCAACGTCAACGCGAACTTGATCGCCTCGCCTCGATCCGGGATTCTCCAAAACGTCTCCCCTTCGCGTCCGCCTCTGGACCTCGCGCCTGCCGCCATTTCTTCAAGGATTCCGTCCAGCGACTCTGTACGCGGGTCTTCAGCAGTGAGCACTGTCAGATCAGCTAACTCCACCGAAGTTTCTGCCATCATACGACGCTTCTCTTTGTCGCGTAATCCCGCAGAGCCAAAGACTGCAATCACACGTGGAGACCTAGCCACAGAGCCCACAGAGTCCTCTGGGAGTTTTTTCTCATTACTCTCTGAGTTCTCTGTGGCTGACATAAGCAATTCTCTCGCGGCTTCGAGTGCGACTTTCAATGCGTTTGGTGTATGAGCAAAATCGACGATGGCTGTGAAGTTCTGACCCAGATCGATTCGTTCCATGCGGCCGGGGATTCCCTCCAGCGCGGCAATTCCCTGCGCGGCTACTTCAGGTTTTATGCCCAAGCCATAAACTGAGGCAGTCAACGCCGCGAGGCAGTTCGAGACGTTATACGCGCCAACCAATTTACTTGAAACAAGGATACTAAAATCTTTGCTCTTTACAATGAAGTGAATTCCCGATGGGCTGTATTCAATATCCACTGCGCGGACATCGGCATCCTGGCCCAACCCATAATTCAATTTTTTGACTCTGATAAATTCGTTTAGAAAATCAAACGACTTACTATCATCGCGATTGATGATACCCAAACGCGGATTGCCATGCGACTTGTCCGATGTTACTTCAAGGCTTGAAAATAGGCGAGCTTTCGCGGCGCGATAGTTTTCGTAATTGCCATGTTCGTCCATGTGTTCGTGGGTGATGTTTGTGACAACGCCAACATCAAACTCGCAAGCATCTACGCGATATTGTGACCAGCCATGCGAGGTCGTTTCCAATACAACATGAGTCAAATCTGCATCCACCATCTGCGCCAGATAACGCTGAACGTCGTGCGCATCTGGGGTTGTGACGTGAAATCCGGTATCCAACACTTCGTCGCCAATCACCGCATTGACCGTTGATATCATGCCTGCTTTGATCTTCGCGGCAAGCAGTATTTTGTAGATGAGATTCGTTGTTGTTGTCTTGCCGTCCGTGCCAGTGACGCCGACCACTGTCAACTTGCGAGCGGGCCAGTTGTAAAACGCGGCAGAGATCCAGGTCAGCGCGCGACGCGGGTCCTTGAGTCGAATATAAGTCGAATTGGAAATTTGACCTACTAAATCCCGATCCCCCACTATGGCAACCGCGCCGTTATCAATCGCGTTTTGGATGTAATCGTGTCCATCCACATTACCGCCTTTGATGGCGACAAAGAGATGACCAGGTCTGACCGCGCGGCTGTCAATGGAAATTCCTGTGATCGGAATATCGGGAATGTTTGCCATGCAAAAAGGCAGTGGCAATTCTGCGAAGATGTGTTGAAGTGATTTTGAATTGGGCATGGATTAAATAATAAAGGGTTTTGATAATTTTACCAAAACCCTTTACAAGTTATATGTCACTCTGAGGAAGCGTTCGCTGCGACCGAAGAGTCTTGCACTTTCGCAGGTAGAGACCCTTCGCTACGCTCAGGGTGACATTTTTGAAATGAGTTCATTAAAACAAATTCAACGCCGCGGCGTCTGACCAGTTGAACCAGGGGGCGAATACTGTGCCGATCAGGATCACGCCAATCGTAAGGACCACCAGCGCAATCGCGTAGGGACGCGTCAATGGCACGGGATGATTTTCCTCATCTTCATTCGGCATACGATAGAGATAAACGTACTTCATCACGTTCAAGTAATAGTAAACGCCGATGACTGAATTGATGATACCGATGACAACCAGCCAGGTATAACCAGCCTGCACGCCTGCCGCGAAGACGACGACCTTCGCTACGAACCCGCCGAACGGAGGCATACCCGTGAGAGATAGGAACGCGGAGAGCATCATCAAAGCCAGTACGGGGTTGCGGCGACTCATACCCGCATAATCCCTCACGTCATCAAGCCCAGTGACGCGGCTGAATGCCACCGCGATACCAAAGGCGAGGAGGTTTGTCGCGATATAGGCGGCAAGATAAAAGACCACGCTCGCCGCGCCCAGTTGAGTGAGCGCAACGACACCGATCATCGCGTACCCTGCGTGCGCAACAGATGAATATGCAAGCAGGCGTTTGATATTGGTCTGCGGCAATGTGAGCAGGTTGCCGACCGTCATGGTAATTGCGGCAAGTATGGCAAGCGCAATCGTCCATGAAGAGGCAAAATTGGGGAATGACACAAAGAACAAACGAATAAGCACTGCAAAGCCAGCAGCTTTCGAGGCAGTGGATAAAAATCCCGCAATGGGAGTCGGCGAGCCTTCGTATACATCTGGCGCCCAGAAATGGAACGGCACGATGGAGACCTTGAAGCCAATTCCCACAAGGATAAGAGCCAGCACGCCAAACGCGCTTAACAGGGATAGATCGCCAGCCTTGAGCATGTCAGCCAGTTTGTATAAATCTGTCGTCCCTGCAAAGCCAAAGACGAGGCTGAAACCATAGAGCATGATCGTAGTAGTTAGAATGCCGAAGAGCAAATATTTGAATCCCGCCTCGGTGGATTTATCGTCAGCAAGCAGGAAACCTGCGAGAACGTAGAGCGGGATCGAAGTAGTTTCAATCGCCAGGAAGAGCATGATCAGGTCGGAGGAAACAGCCATAAGGTTCATGCCGAGAAGCGAAGCGAGAAGCAGAAGATAAGCCTCGCCGCGCTGTCCGAGTCTCTCGCTGTCCATCATCAGGAGGGCAGTTGCTGCGCCCGCGAACATGAACAGTTGCTTGAAGAAGAATCCGAGCCAGTCGAAGCGGATCATTCCGCCAAGCGTTGCCGCTGACCGAAGAGCAGGCTGACGACCATTGCAACAAGCAAGCCACCCGCAGTGAGCCAGCCCGCATTGCGGCGATGTTCCTCCTTCCAGAACGGTTCAATAATAAGAAGGATCATGCCAATGAGCAGGATAAGAATTTCAGGGAGGATGGAGGCGAACAATGTTGAGGTAAACATTAGAAGCCTCCCAGCAGGCGCAGGATATTTTCAACGCCTGTTTCGACCATTGGGACCATGAAACTGGGGTATAAGCCAATGAGAACCATAAACAAACAGAGGGTCGTGATTGCCACTTTATCCCGCACGGTAATATCCGTGATATGACCTTCAAATTTCTCAGGCATCTGCCCAAAGAAAACTTTGCGAACATTGAGCAAAATATATGCCGCAGTGATCACGATGGAGATACTTGCAATGACAGCCACCAGCCATTGCTCCCTCCACACACCCAAGAAAATAGGGAACTCCGCCACAAAGCCAGAGAAAAGAGGCATACCCATCGAGACCAGACCGCCGATGATGAAACCAACGGTTGCGAAGGGCATGATTTTGCTCATGCCGCCCAACTCAGGGATCTGACGCGTATGGGCGCGGTCATAAATCATCCCGACGACGGCAAAGAAGAGCGCGGTCATCACGCCGTGCGAAAACATTTGCATACCCGAGCCAAGCAGACCTTCACGATTGAGCGTGGAAAATCCCAACATCACAAGCCCCATGTGCGAAACGGATGAGAAGCCGACCATATATTTGAAATCCGTTTGCACAAAGGCGATGTACGCGCCATAAACGACAGCCACACCTGCAAAGAACATAATAAGCAATTGCCAGTGTTTTGCGCCTTCGGGCAACAACATGATGCCCACACGCAGCGCGGCGAATGCGCCAAGTTTCATCAACACGCCCGCATGGAACATGGAAACAGCCGTCGGCGCGGCAACGTGTCCATCTGGCGACCAATTGTGGAAGGGCCAGATGCCGCCCAGCACAGCAAAGCCGAGGAAGACAGGCAAGTACCAGAGATTCTGGAATGTTTCCGAGAAGTTTGCGCTTTCCATTTGAAGCATATCAAAGGTAAGCACGCCCGTGTTTTGAAATTGAACAAAATACATCGCCAGCACGCCGACCAATGAAATGACCGAGCCAAAAAACAGGTACAAGGTCAATTTCATCGCGGCGTATTCACGCGTTACTGCCCAGCCCCAGATGACGATAAGTAAATACATTGGGAAGACTGCGATTTCATAGAAGAAGAACAACATGAATAAGTCGAGCGAGACGAAGACACCGAACACGCCCCAGGCAAGGATGAATAGAAAGGCGAAGAACTCACGCGGACGATCCTGAATACCCGCCATCACATGTTTATTATCATCGCCCCATGAGATAAGGACGCCAGTGAACATCACCACCCCTGTGAGCAAAACGAGCGGCGTGCTCATACCGTCCACACCGAAGTAGAGACTAATGCCGAGTGCGGGAAGCCAGTCATATCTTTCAGTGAATTGATAGCCCGCTGTCCCCTGGTCGTAGGTGAAAAATACCCAGGCTGAAAGGATCAAGGCAAAGATCGCGGCGGCAAGCGCAACGGCGCGGGCTTCATTTTTTCGTTGGGGAGGCAACATCAAAATGATCAATGATGCGACGAGGGGGGTGAATGTTATTATGCTTAGTACGGGGAAGGTCATAATGCCTCAGGGGGAAGTAAGTGGAGAATTAGAGAAGTAGAGAATTGGTAATTAGAGATTGGAGACTGGAGATTGGTGAGTATTGGTTAGAAAAGCATGACTACGGCTTTGTTGATCACATCGAGAATCCACGCGGGGTAGATGCCAATCCATAGGATCAAAACCATGAGCGGGGCCATCACTAAAATTTCGCGGGCGTTGATTTCAGTTAGTTTGTGTTCGCCGTGCGCCCAGTGTTCGTTTAGCGGTCCGTGCAAAACTTTTTTGATGCCCTTCAAAATGTACGCGCCTGTGAAAAGCAAGCCGAGCATCGAGATGACGGTGTAAGCGGTCAGGATGGGCCATGTCCCGCGCACGACCAGAAACTCGGAGATGAAGCCGTTGAGTCCAGGCAAGCCAAGCGAGGCCATGCTGGTAAAGATCAAAATGCCGCCATAGACAGGCACAAGTGGGAACAATCCGCCAAACTCTTCGAGGTTACGCGTGTGCGTGCGTTCGTAGATGACGCCGACCAGGAAGAACATGCCCGCCGCCGATAAGCCATGATTGAACATCTGGAGGATGGCTCCGTTCAATGCGAGGGTCGCGTCTGTAGTTCCCGACGCCAGGCCTGCCGCGGCGATGCCAAGCACTACAAAGCCCATGTGATTCACGGATGAGTACGCGACGAGTCGCTTGAAGTCTGTTTGGGCATACGAGGCGAATGCGCCGAAAACAATCGCCGCAGTTGCCAGCACAGCCAGCGCGCCTGCAAATATTTTTGCCTCAAGCGGATAAAGCGGAAGAATGAGTCGCAGGAATCCATACGCGCCAAGTTTCAGCAGCACGCCCGCCAATAACATCGAGCCAGCCGTCGGCGCTTCGGTGTGCGCGTCGGGAAGCCAGGTGTGGAAGGGCCACACAGGGACTTTGATCGCAAAGGCAATTGCAAATGCCCAGAACGCAATTTGCTTCACCTGAAAAACGGACATGCCGAAGAGAATGGAACCAGGATCGAGCGAGTTCCAGCGTTGATATAACGTGACCAGGTCATAGGTCCCGAAAAGAACGCCGAGCATCTGAACGGCGAGCAGGAGTCCGAGCGATCCGCCCATGGTGTAGATCATGAATTTGAGCGAGGCATAGTTGCGGTTCTCGCTCCCCCACTGGTTGATGATGAAGTACATCGGCACAAGACCCACTTCCCAAAACACGAAGAAGATCAGTAAATCCAAAGCCATGAAGACGCCGAGCATGCCTGTTTCCAAAAAGAGGAAAAGCATCATATACGGTTTGACTTTGTCGTTGATACTGAATGAGGCAAGGATGGCGAGCGGCGTTAGGAGCGTGGTCAGCAGGACCATCGTGAGCGAGAGACCGTCCACGCCCAGATGCAGGGATGAACCAATGGCTTCGTACCAGACGTATGTTTCTTCGAACTGGAAGCCTGGCTGGCTGGATTTGAATTGAAACCACGCCATCAGTGAAAGGACGAATGGAATCAGACTCGCGCCAAAAGCAAACCAGCGGAAGAGTCCGTTCTCATCCTTCGGCAGGAAAAGCATCACAACTGCCGCGAGCGCAGGGACGAACAGGATGAGTGAGAGAAGATGCGTATCAATGAAGTTCAACAGGTACTCCTTAATGATTACTTGGGCGTAGAAGGCGTTCTCTAAAGATTTACGTTAGCGGAGGCGGGGCGGCGGTTGGGGACGAGCGTAAGATTATAGGAGTTTAGTCAACGTAACATCTTCGTCTTGAAAGCCGAGATGGTGGTAAAAATTGAGCGCCCGTGCATTCGCAGCGCCAGTGGAAAGCGTAAGTATTGTATAGCCTTGCTCACATGCCCACTGCTCGCAAGCCTTAACCAATGCTGTGCCAACTCCGCGATTTTCGACTGTTTCGCTAGTAGCAAGTTCCCCAATATAGGCTTGGTGTTGACCAGTAAAATGTGTGCTATGCGAGACTGTTGCAAAGCCAAACCGTTCCCCCTGTTCATCTTCCGCAATTAAGACCATTGCCTTTTGGTTATGTTGGTTAATGCTCTCGGTGAGCCAACCCTCAACCGTTGTAAGCCAGAGATCCAAATCACGCCAAGGTTGCATACCAATCGCAAGACGTGGTGCAAGACTGAGAACGAAAGTGTGGTCATTAGGAACATATGGGCGCACACGTAACATGTCAAATCTCCTATCGTTTTGAAACACCGATACCGCTATTTTGTTGACGGATTATAGCATTGCTACTTGGACGTTCTATGAAGCCGCCCAACGACTTGTTAGGCAGCCTGAAACTCACACACTGTTCTATGGCAAGAAATGCCATGTAGAAATGAGGTGTTCATAAACAGCTTCCTCCGAGATTGGTGCAGCATCGCACCCCACAAAATTCTGAAATGAGTATTGGAACAAGTAGAGCTTATCCTGATGTATCATCAAAGCCAGTTTTTGATATTGCGCTGACATAGGTAATCCAATGGGGAGCATAAAGTGCACTGCTGGAACTCCATCTATCATAAAGTCATCCACTGTCGTCATAGGCGAATAACCATTTTTGTCTATCAATTGTTGAGCATATGCTTCCAAGCCAGTATCATCCGCAGATGTTATCTTTATGAAAATAGTTCCGCCGTCAACGTGAATTTCAAACTGTTGAGCAGACTCGCGGACTATTAACTTGCCACATGATCCAGTGTCATACTTTGATGGATACTCAAAGGAAAAACCATATTGCGTGTTCGTGTAAGTCTCCCATCCACCCACAGGCGTTGAATGAAGAGGCGGCAAATCCACATACGGCGCAGGAGTCGCCGATAATACTGCCGCAAATGCGGTCAATTGCAAACTGCCTACCGCAGTGAGCTCATCTGAACTAGGCGTCCCAGGTTCTGAAGGAAGAATACTTGGCGTGGGTGTGGTGGATGGGCTAGATAGCAAGACACATGCCGATAGTGTAAGACAACAATTGAGCACGACGAATAATATTTTCTTTCTCAACTTTGCTTATCCTTGTTATTGCTCAGGTTGCCTAACTATAATATGGGCTAGACGCCTCTGGCGCGCATCCTACACAGAGAACACGAAGAAATAAAGCGCGGCGCCGATGGCGATGAATGCTACAAGCGCATACAAGAAATATTGCTGGATACGTCCCGTTTGGACCGCGCGCAATTTTCCGCCAGACCAGTAGGTGGCATTTGCTGAACCATCGCCGAAGAAGCGATTGATGACGGGCAGGTCGAAGTAATTGCGGATGAAGGAACCAAGCCCGTTTGTTAGTGGATCAAAGATGTGCAGGAGGCCGTCAATCAAGCCCTTGTCCATCCATTTGTAGACGAAGGTCTCGGCAAACCAGTAGGCGGGTTTGACAAAGAGGAAGTCATACGCTTCATCGAAGTAATATTTTTTCTTGAGGAGCGGGATTTGAAGTTTATCTTCCGCAGGTGAGTTGACATTGCGATAAGCAAGCCAGCCGAAGAATAAACCGCCGAGCGCGACGATAAGCGAAGTAAGCAACGGCACGATATTGAATTCAACCGCTTCAGGGTGTTCTGCCAGTGTTCCGCCGACAAATTCATGAATCCAATTCGGGATGAGTCCGCCGAGGAGCGGAAAATGTTCGGGGATGCCGACCCAGCCATATCCGATGGCAAAGACCGAGAGGATGACCAGTGGAGCAGTCATCGTCCAGGGAGTCTCCTGGGCGTGTTCGGCTTCCTTCGTGCGCGGTTCGCCGAGGAAGGTCAACGTGATCTGGCGCATCGTATAGAAGGCTGTCAGGAACGCGGCAATCCCCAGTGTTGCAAAGACATAGGTGTGTCCGTGACCAAACGCGTCCGCGAGGATTTCATCCTTGGACCAGAAGCCAGCAGTGATGAGCGGGAAGCCTGATAAAGCAAAACCGCCAATCAGGAATGTCCAAAACGTGATCGGCATTTTATTTCGCAAGCCGCCCATGTTGAACATATCCTGCGGGTCAACGTCATGATTGCCTGTGTGCAGAACGCCATGCTCCATGCCGTGAATCACAGAGCCAGAGCCGAGGAAGAGCAACGCTTTGAAAAAGGCATGTGTGATGAGATGGAAGACTGCCGCAACATATGCGCCAATTCCCAATGCAGCGATCATGTATCCGAGTTGAGAAATCGTTGAGTAAGCCAGCACGCGTTTGATATCGTTTTGCGCGACGGCAATCGTCGCGGCAAAAAGCGCAGTGAACGCGCCGATGAACGCGACAACTGTCATCGTATTCGGATCAAGGCTGAGTAACGGAAAAATGCGGATGACTGCGTACACACCTGCAGAAACCATCGTCGCGGCATGGATCATCGCGCTGACAGGCGTGGGTCCTTCCATGGCGTCGGGAAGCCAGACATGTAATGGGAACTGAGCGGATTTGCCTACTGTCCCGATGAAGA
This sequence comes from uncultured Anaerolinea sp., assembly GCA_964543585.1. GTDB lineage: Bacteria > Chloroflexota > Anaerolineae > Anaerolineales > Villigracilaceae > Defluviilinea. The sequence goes on from CAZIYY010000030.1 coordinate 11,230, forward strand.
GCAATAAACCAATCAAGCCAGCCGCTGAAAAATTAAGCAGACCGCTGGGAATGATGGCAAGCGTGTGCAAAATTTCTTCGGTAAATATCTCACGGAATGAGAGTGTCCCAGTTGCTGAATATAAGTAAACAATACCCAACAACATGAAAACATCACCAACACGCGTGGTGATAAAGGCTTTGACCGCCGCATCGCGCGCGGATTTTTTTGCATACCAAAAACCGATCAAGAGATAAGAACACAATCCCATAATCTCCCAACCTACAAATAACGTGAGCAGGTTATCGGAGACCACAAGCACATACATTCCGAATGCGAACAAGCCTAGAAACGCAAAGAAACGCGAATACATCGGCTCAACAGATGGGATTACATGTTTGTGTCCGTGTTCTTCAACTGTCGCTCCATGAGGCGGCAAGCCTTTCACATCGTGGTCACCATCGGGCTGTCCGAAATTTTGATAACCAACACTGTAAAGAAAAATCATAAAGATGGTGATGGATACAAAGAACAGAACCGCCGCGCCGAGTGGGTCAATCAGAACGCCAATGCGAAACCACGTATCGCCCGTCGGAAACCAATTAATGGATGATTCAAACGGATGCTCACCCAGATGCTCCACACCGAGCGCACGCATGAACACGATCATGCTCCCAAGCCACGAGAGCAGCGCCGCGCCCACAGCCACCGTGTGACTGAGCGCTTTGTTCTTATTTGTAAACAATACAATAAGAGCAAATGCCAACACAGGCGGTAAGGGTATCAACCAAACTAATAATTCAGTCGTCATCCAACCTCCAAATTACGCATCACGTAACACGTATTACGTAATTACCACTTCATCAAATCAATATCATCCGCGATCACTGTGTTGCGTTTGCGGTACACGGAAATCACGAGCGCAAGTCCCACCGCCACCTCTGCCGCTGCAACCGCGAAGACGATGATCGCAAACACCTGCCCCGCCATGTTCATCACATTTCCATAACGCCAGAACGCGGCAAGGTTGATGTTCACAGAATTCAGCATCAATTCGATGCCGAGCAAAATCGCAATCGCGTTCCTGCGTGAGAGCACACCGAATAGACCAATGCTAAATAACGCAGCGGATAAAATCAGATACCAGGATATCGGAACCATTGGCATTTCTCCTATTTCCGATTGAACGCGAGGTAGACCGCGCCCACCAATGCCGCCACCAAAAGGACGGATGCAACTTCAAACGGCAGGACATACGCAGTCGGTGAGACCAACGCATTGCCCAACTCATTCACCGCGTCAAATCCAGACGGGATGGCTGATGCGGTTCTTGATAAGCCATTCCAACCTTGAAGCAGGAAAAATAAGCCACCGAACGTAAGCACGGAGAGCAACGCGCCGATCCACCAATTGCGATTCATCTGCGGACCCTGGTCGCGCATATCCTTACGCGTCAACATCACCGCGAAGATGAACAGGATGGCAATCGCGCCGATGTACACCACCACCTGCACTACCGCGAGAAAGCCCGCATCAAGCAATGCAAAAATAACCGCCACGCCGAACAACGTCGAGATCAACCATAACGCAGCATGGACAAGGTTGCGAGTCGTCACAACCATCAAGCCAGAACCGAGCGTGAAGAAAGCCACAACGAGAAAAATGATTTTTTCGCCCATAAAATTCTCCAACCGTAGTAACGACTTAAGTCGTTACTACATCTTTCGCCCCTTCCACCTTCTCGCGTGCCCTGCGGCTTGACACGCGCGCAATCTCCAGCGCAACCCACGCGAGGACAACGTTCGACAGGAACATGCCTGAG
>CAZIYY010000030.1:13108-25968 GCA_964543585.1 uncultured Anaerolinea sp.
CGAAGGAGAGTGTACTTGATCCACATGATGATCCAGTAACCAACCATTGCCTTAAAGAGAACCACAGCAACTGCGAGAAAAGGACTGACCTGCTCCAAACCGAAGAAGCGATAACCGCCAAAGAACAGGATTGCCCAGAAACCGCCAAACGTAAAGGCGTGCAACAACTCACCCGCATAGAACATCCCGAACTTCATGCCCGTATATTCGATGTTGTAGCCTGCGACCAATTCCGATTCTGCCTCGCCCATATCGAAGGGCGCACGGCCAAGTTCCGCGATGGCGGCGATGAGGAAAATCAACGCGGCAAGCGGCGCGAGGAAAACAAACCAAACATCTTGTGCTTTTGTGATCGCGCCGATACCCATGGAACCTGCGAAAATGGTCGGGATGAGCATGACCGTCAGCATCGGAATTTCAAACGAGAGCAGTACTGCCACTTCGCGGAATGCGCCAATCAAAGCATACTTATTATTGGAGGACCAGCCTGCCATAATGATCGAGAGCGTGCCAATCGCGCCCGCAGCAATGATATACAGCGCGCCAACGTTCAAATCCACGCCGAGCATGGTGGGGGCAAGCGGCACCACCGCCCACAAGATCAAAACGGACATCATCGAAAGCAAAGGCGCAAGGTTATACACAACTTTATCTGCGCCCGTGGGAGTAATATCTTCTTTGATCAGAAGTTTGATGATATCGGCAAACGGCTGGATCAACCCAAACGGACCGACGCGGTTTGGACCGATGCGGGATTGAAAACGCGAAACCACTTTGCGTTCAATCCAAACAAGAACAATATCCAACACCATTAACAGGCTGAGCAATATCAGAACGCCGAGAAAGCCAATCAGAATTTGCGCGGCAATCTCAGGCATTCCCCAATCTGTGAAGATGCCCAACAACCAATCTGCGATTGTCTTGAGAGGGTCATTCCAATTCATTACTCGCTCCTATTGCCCCCATCCCCTGCCCTTCCCCCACAAAGGGGAAGAGAGTCCCCTTTCCCATTTTGGGAGAGGGTTAGGGTGAGGGACAAAGAAAAGGCTGAATGGATTAATCCAATCAGCCTTCTACATAATTACGTAATTTTTACACCCACTCCAACATCCCCTTGCGCCACGTATAAACCAAGCCTACAATGAGGATGAGAATGAAGATGATACCTTCGAGCACAGCGAACATGCCGAGCGAGCCAAGTTTCACAGCCCACGGAAAAAGAAAAACTGTTTCAACATCGAAGATCAAAAAGACCAGCGCAAAGATGTAATACTGGGCTTTGAACTGCACCCAGGAATCTCCGACAGTCTCGATGCCGCACTCATATGTTGTTTGTTTAATTAGATTAGGCTTCTTCGGCCCTAAAATCCACGCCGTGCCGATCGCGCCGACGGGGATGATCAACCCAACGATTAGAAACAAACCAACATAAACCCATGAACTCATAGAGTCTCCTGAAAATATGTTTTGCGTGTGCCGCAAATCGCGGTGCAAGCAGCAAAATTGTACCATAAAGAACAATCAACAAGTATTCAAGATGTTGATATATTTGGATAATCTTCGTCCTATTTATTTTTTCCTCTTCCCCGTTTCTTGAAAAGAAATTTGACGATATCCTCAAAGAACGGGAATCCAATGACTGCCCCCACAACCGACCCGATCATGCCGACGGACCTCGCGAAATTTCCCGATAGACCGAAGAGATTCACCGCCTCGATCTCGACGATTTGAGCTGATACCGTTATTCGGCTTTCTTCCCCGTTCAACTTATCCACGAACCGCAGATACAACCAGATGGTGCCGCGATAGACTCCCACCTCCTGAGGGCGGATACTCCAAAAGAATGTAGCCGATTGACCTTGCGCCAACGACATACTAACCAATTCGCTCGGACGCATTTCAACGCCCGCGATGTCAAAACGCGCCTCGGCAACTACGTGATGCGTTTCATAAAGGTTTGGAATCTCGATTACATCTCCCGTGATGACATTCCCTCCAACCTCAGCAGTTGGCATGACGTTGCCCAAATCATCCACCTCAAGTGTCAGGCGAACGATATCCGAATCTCCTGCGCGGATTCGGGGAGGAAATTCAAGTGTGAGATAACGTCTTTCAGGGATGGCAGGTTGTGGTTGGGATGTTGGAGAGATGGGAAAGGGAGGCGACTCTGTAGCGGATGGAAACTCCTGTGTAGGTTGAAGCGCAGGCCTGGTTGCTGCCGCGCCTCCTCCACAGGCTGACAGCGCGATGACCAGGATCAAGCCAAAAAAGATTCGAGGAGAAAATGTTATTCGACTCACAGAACAGGCTCAAACAAAGAATGAAACGTGGATGGCGTCGGCAGTTGCATCTCGGATGGCGAAATATTTTGAATGCGCGTCTCACGGCGCGCGGGCGCGAATCCCCAAATCAAAAGGGAAATGGAAATCGTTAGGATGAGTATGGCGATAACGACTCGAAGTTTGCGCGTCATGAATTATTTTTTACGCTCCGAGGCGGTCTGCCTGCACTGAGCCGCAGGCACACGTGTGACCGCCGTGTTTTGCAGGGAAGCCGCAGGGTCACAGAGCCTGCGGGAGCAAAAGGGTCCGTAAAATAGTTACGACCAGCCTTCGGGCATCTGCAAGTTGCCTTCAATCAAACCTGTGAAACGGGCGCGGATACGGGCATCCACATCTTCTGAAAAGAGCGTTGAACTTGGTCTCGATAAAATTTCGCGCACACGCGTCATGGCGTGGGCGTGAATATCCTGCGCGCCCTTCTTCTCCCATTGCGTGCGTGTGTCGCGGTCAGAGAGGTTCGTGAGGATGGCGGCGGTCTTCATGCGCTTGATGGTGTGAGGCTCGACAATGAACGAGCCGCCAGGACCAATCTTTGTAATGACATCGAGCGCAAGATTCTCTTCGTTGAATTCAAGTCCGCGTTTGACACGCTTGAGCATTTGCGCGATCTCATCGTCAATCACGGCTTTTGCAAAGTCAAAAGTTTTCAACGCTTCGATCAAGCCGCCCATGTTCAGCATGTCCATTCCCGCGAGTACGCCCGCTGTAGTGGACATGCCTGTTTCGTAACCCGATTGCGCGTCGCTGTTTTTTGCGTTCGTAAGCCCGATATATCCGCCGCATGGCACGTTATAAAAATGCGCCATCTGTGCGTGAGCCATGTGCAACATGCCGCACTCGATTCCGCCCGAAGCATACGCGCCCGTACGCATGTCGGCGACCGTTGGAAGCGTGGCATAGATCAACGGCGTGCCTTCGCGCGACATTTGCATCAACACTGCTGCCGCGAGAAACTCCGCGTTGCCTTGCGCCAACGTGCCAGCCAGCGACATGGGAGATGTCAGTCCCGCGTTAGGAACAATGGTCGGATAAACGGGCAGTCCTTGTTCTGCAAAGAACATCACCGCCTCTGTCGAAAGATTATCCATCGTCAGCGGTGAGACAACGGGACAATAATGATGCGTAAGATATGGATGCTCCTTATAAGCCTCCTCGCTCCCTGCAATCAAATAGACGAGTTCAAGAATCTCCTTGGCGTCGGGCAAATCCTTTGAAGTGATGCGGATTGGCTTTGTGCAATACTTCATGGCGGGATAAAGCCGCCAAAGCGTGAATTGATCCATAGGCGCGTCGTCCGCCAGCACAGAGACGGAGAACATGTCGTAGTAGGGCAGTTCATGGATGAGGTGCGCGATGCGCGCGATATCATCTGAACGCGAACGTCTTTCTTTTCCTGTTACAGGATCCAAAATATCGGGCGCGGAACTACCCGTCACAATGACGGGACTATCATCGGGAATCGTTTTGTCGAATTTGGGGTCGCGCGCGTAGAAAGTAAACTTTGGCGGCGCCATCTTGCGATATTTTTCAACTACCGCGCGCGGGAACTTGACGAACTCACTATCTGCTTCCATTTTGCAGCCGTGACGGGCAAACAGTTCGCGCGCAGGTTTATAGCGCACCTTCAAGCCGACGTTTTCAAGAATCTCTAATGACGCTTCGTGAACGCGTTCCACTTGTTCCTGGGTAAGAAGTTCTGCAAATGACATGGGTCACATCCTTAATATCTGAATTCCATCGGTGGTCGAGTAGCTCCGAGCGCTTTTTTGCGAGGAGCATATCGAGACCACCACTTTTCAAGCAACGTTATATTTACGTGTAACTTGTTGGTTTCGACACCTGCACTTGTGTCAGGCGCAAATGTACAGGCATCGCTCAACCAACGGATGATTTCATACAACCTTCCGTTTCGTCCTCACCTGCGGATTTTCAACCCTGCGCGTCGTGCGTTTCTCAGGGATATGTAATTCACGCAGGAGTTTCCTTTGCGCGCGCTTGCCTTGCACAGCAACCTGCCGAGGAATGGAAAGAATTCTCTCAATGATCTCAAACCGATTATTTTTGAACGCCCAATGCTCCACGCGGAGTTTATCCGCCAATTCCATGATTTCATTAATAGGAAACATCTGCAATCCCGCGCGCGTCACCTTGAGCGTAGCCGCGGCAGTCGCAAAGCGCGCGGACGATTCGAGATTCCAGCCTTTGAGATAACCGTAAATAAATCCTGCCGAAAATGTCGCGCCCGCGCCGCAGGCATCCACTGCTTTGACCTTCGGGGAATACACCCTTACAATCTCATCCCCTTGCGCGACGAGACAGCCGCCTTTTGCCAATGTGATGATCGCGGTTTCGATTCCAGATTTCAATAACTTTCTTGCCGTTCCTACCAAGGCGCGTTTACCGCCCAGTTGCGCGGCGTCCGTCACTGCCTGGCAAATCGTGGCGCGCTTTGCATATTGTTTCAGAATATCGGAGTCTCTATGTCCATGCTCCAGATTGACGAACACAGGCACGCTCAAACGATTGGCTTCATCCATTGCGCGCAGAACAGGATCTCCATCATACCAGTCTGCATACATGATGCGCGAACCGCGCAATAACGACAGGTCCGCCGTATAGAGTGTGCTCAATATCTGCGGGGTGCGCTGCCAAAAATATGTCCGCGCGCCCTTCCTGTCAGAGACGTTCACTTCAATCGGAGTCTTGTATTCACTCGTAAATCGCACCTTCCCCTGAACACCCCACTCCTTCAACTGACGCGCAAGTTCATGCCCACGCGAGTCATCACCGACCGCAGTGCCGATCATGCCTGAAGTCACGTCCCATTGGCGCAGTAAACAAGCCACAATCGCGGCATCGTCAAACACGAACTCATTCACTTCTTTGACAATCGCGCCAGTGTTGTGTTTCGGGAGTTTCTCGATCACCATGATCGCAACGGGAGTGAGCATCCCAAAGCCGACATATTCAGGAGGGGTTTTAGTCATTTGGTTATTATTATACGCCGTTGGTTGAGTAGGCGGCGCTTGTCCGCCGTATCGAAACCAACAAGTTATAAGAATAATTTTGCTTAGATGTTGGTTTCGATACGCCCCTCAAAGTGCATTCGGGGCTACTCAACCAACGAGGTATAACTTCACGCACGCAACTTCTCGCCTTTCGGGTCATACAAAACCGTCGAACTCACTTCGGCAATATATTTTCCTTCGATCAATTCGACTTCCACACGCGTTCCTGCCTTCGCCAATTCTACTGGCAGATACGCGTATAAAATATTTTTCTTCAAAGTATACCCATATCCGCCACTGCGCACGCGTGTAATGACCTTGCCATTATGATACACCGCTTCGCCGCCGTAGATTTGCGTGAATTCTTCCCCATCCAAAACCAGCGTGCATAACTTTGCCGCGAAGCCGTTTTTCTTTTTCTCAATCAAAGCATCCTTGCCGATGAAGTCCACTTTATCGAAATGCACGCAGAAACCCAAGCCCGCTTCAAAAGGAGTCTCCAGCGGCGTCACGTCCGTCGTGTAATAACGATAGCCTTTTTCCAGACGAAGCGAGTCCAACACTTTGTACCCGCCCACTTCCATCTCGAATTCCTTGCCAGCCTCACGCAGAATATCCCACACTATCAACGCGCGATTGTTGGGGACATATAACTCCCATCCGAGCTCACCGACGTAACTGACTCTTTGTGCCCACACGCGGACTCCGTTGATCGTGATAAATTTCGCTGTCAGATAAGGGAACGCTTCATTCGTGACCTCAGCCTGCGTCGCCTTCGAGAGAACGAGTCTTGACTTTGGTCCCATCAGCGCAAGACAAGCCCAATCTGTTGTGATGTCGCGAATCGTCACATCCTCCCCGGGCTGACCCTTTATCTGCAACCACGCCAGATCGTTGGCGATGAATCCGGACCCTGTGACGACCCAGAACTTATCATCCGCGATGCGCGTGACTGTGACATCCGCTTCGACACCGCCGCGCGTGTTCAAGAACTGTGTATACGTCGAACTGCCCACAGGTTTATCCATGTTGCTATCAGCCACGCGCTGTAAGAGAGTCAAAGCATCAGGACCGCTCACTTCGATTTTGCCAAACGATGTCAGGTCGAAGAGCGTGACGCGTTCGCGCGTGGCGCGGTGCTCCTCGCCGACGCGTTCAAAGTATGGCGGTTTTGTCCAGCCCCATTCGCGCTGATCCGCGCCTGCGCGCCGCCAGGGTTTATTCGGTTCAAAATACAAGACGCGCTCCCATCCAAATTTTTCACCGAAGACCGCGCCCAATTCCTGCAAACGATAATGAACAGGGCTGACGCGATGCGGGCGCGCCCATTCATTCTCATCATTGGGAAATCTGATTGCATAATAATATTTGACACTCTCGCGCGTGCGCTCCGCCGCGTATTCAGGGCTTGAAAAATAATTTCCGAAACGCGTGGCGCGATAGGCATATACATCCTGCGGCGCTTCGCCTTCGACGATCCATTCCGCCATCAACTTGCCCATGCCGCCCGCGCCGCCATATCCATTCAACGACATGCCTGCTGCCATCCACAAACCGCGCGCGCCCGCGACCGGTCCGAGCATCGGCTGGCAATCTGGTGTATACGCACCAGGGTGACAGGTGAGATTGATAATACCTGCATCCTTCAAAAACGGAATGCGTCGTACTGCGCCTTCAAGCAATTGTTCGAAGCGATTGTAATCCGCAGGCAGGGTCGCGTTGCTGTGTTCCCACGGCGCGCCGTCAATCCAGCGCGCCAGCGGATTTGGCTCATAACCTCCGATGACCAGTCCGCCCTGCTCTTCGCGCATATAGACCAAATTATCGGGGTCACGCAAACACGGGGTCTGATATGGGAACTCATGTCCAGTAACTGCTTTGATTGCGATGTGTTGATGATCAACGGGAGTCGTTGGCAGATAAACGCCCACCATCGCGGCAATGCGCGGCGCCCACATACCCGCCGCGTTCACAACCAGATTCGTTTTGATGGCGCCTTTATCTGTAATAACTTTTTGTATTTCGCCTTTTGAGGAAAGTTCAAGCCCCGTGACGCGCGTGTTCGTGTGCACGTCAACACCCATCTCTTTGATGATACGCGCCATCCCAGTTGTGGTTCCGTATGGATCAAGATGCCCATCACGCGGCAGATAGATCGCGCCGTATAAATCCCTATCGCTGATCTGAGGCATGACCTCCACCGCTTCAGACGGAGAGATGATTTCGACATCCATGCCGATTGCCTTCGCCCGACTCACGCTTCTTTCCAACTCTTTGAGTTGCTCCCTGCTCGACGCGACTCGTAAACTCCCAACGTGGTTGAACAATCCCAACTCGCTATATAACTCGATGCTATATTTCCGAAACTGCATCATCGTCTTGGATGTAGCGAACTGCGTCACCACACCCGCCGCGTGAGATGACTCGCCGCTGGCGATTTCGCTTTTTTCCAAAAGGATAATATCTTTCCAGCCTAATTTCGAAAGATGATATGCAATATTCACCCCATAAATTCCCCCGCCGATAATAACAATGTGTGCCTGGTCTTTCATATTCGCCTTTTCAAAAATACTTCGGTGGTCGAGTAGAGCCAGTGCTCTTCTCGCTCGTATCGAGACCACTAATAAGCATAAAAATTCTTGTTACAAAATTATCCTTGTTACCTCTGGTTTCGATACGGGACGGACGGACACCGCCCCTACTCAACCAACGAAGTTGGAATGATTATTTCTGCACATCCCTAACCCACCCCTCAAACTCCCTAGAATCCATCTTCTCCACCGCCCTGCCCCAGCGCTCAATTGCCCAGCCCCAGAAATCAAACTCAATCGTGGATATCTTCGCCTGGATCGCGGCCCACAACCCCCAGCCTATATCGGACATAATCATGTTCAATTTCATGCGGGCGATTTTATCTGGGGTTGCTGCACCGAAATATGCTGCGCAAACCTCTGCGATCTGTTCATCGTTGAATTGCATTTCCTGGCAGGTATTTCCCAATTCAAACGTTGGATCGTTGTTCCCACTATATTCATAGTCGATGAGCCAGAGTTGTTTGCCATCATCGATGTAGTTCTCAGCGAGAAGATCGTTATTGCATGGGACACTTGGCAAAGGATTAACTAGCATCGCCTTCTCTATTTGCTCAACGGTTGGCACTTTGTCCAAATACCCGTCGGGGATTTTGATGTCGCGTTCTTTGCACAGGCTGAGATAGTACTCCGTGAGGCGGAACATGTTGAAGTCCAGTAAGAAACGGGGACCTTGATTCAGTTTTTTGATGGCCTGAGCCATGCGAGTCGGCATCCCCGCTTCATTCAACGAATCCTTCGACATCGTTTTGCCGTCCAGAAATTCCAAGACCATCACGTTGTATTCAGGCAAATGAAATAAGACTTTCGGTCCCACGCCCGCCTCATGCGCGGCTTTGGAGTTTTGATATTCGTTATCACGATTGACTGCGAGAAGTTCTGTGCTTGCCCCCGGAACGCGGACGAAATATGGAGCCCCATCCACTTCCACTTTGAAGTTCGAGTTGGTCAATCCACCTGAAAGAGGGACTACGGAAACATTCTTCCCATTCCATTCTGGAATTCTAGTAACAACCTCTTCGATGATGGACATGCAATAGCCTCGCGCTAATAAGTGGACAGGTAAACATGTACCCAGGTAGGCTTTGGGCTTACCTGTTTACAAGTCTACCTATAGAGGTGTCTATCTTTATGCAGAACCGAGTATCAATACGGCTTCCCTGGAACAGGTGACCTGAGTTTTATCACCTATTTTCGGAAGTTGAAGAGATGGGTAGTTGAAGGTATCTATGGTGAACTTTGTGCTGCCTATCAAGATATGAACACGGACAACTGAACCGAGAAAGGTGATGTTCTCAATTTGACAATCCGCCACATTTGCCTTCTTTTGTTCGGAAGCAAAACTGAATCGTTCAGGGCGGATCGCGATGCGGATCTTGTCGCCTTTTTTCAAGCCATCCATTTTTGAAGCGGAAGAAAATTGCACGCCGTCCACACTCAAAAGACCTTTGGCGGTGTCAGTCACTTCCGCCACCGCCGTATTCAACGAGCCAACAAAATTTGCCACGAACTCAGTTTCGGGGAAATTGTATATCTGGAAAGGTGTGCCCACCTGTTCCATGTTGCCTTCATTCATCACAACAATCCGATCCGAGATGGACAGCGCTTCCTCCTGATCGTGAGTAACAAAGATGGCGGTAATTCCCAGCTTCTTTTGGATGGCGCGGATTTCAGTACGCAGGGATACGCGAATCTTTGCATCCAGAGCTGAAAGAGGTTCATCAAGCAAAAGCACCTTTGGACGATTTGCAAGTGCACGCGCAAGGGCAACACGTTGCTGCTGTCCACCTGAAAGCTGGAAAGGATATTTATTAGCATGTTTTTCAAGACGGATCAATGCCAGCATTTCTGCCACGCGCTCTTTAATTGCTGATTCGGACTCTTTGTGGATACGCAACCCAAAGCCAATATTCTGCGAGACAGTCATATTCGGGAAAAGAGCATACGCCTGAAAAATCATGCCTACGTTACGTTGGTTCGGGGATTTATCAGTAATATCTTCATCATCAAGGGTGATCTTGCCGGAAGTGGGAATTTCAAAGCCTGCGACCATGCGCAACGTAGTGGTCTTGCCACAACCCGAGGGCCCAAGAAAGGAAATAAACTCGCCTTTTTCTATATCGAGGTTGAAATCTTGAACCACCTTGGTTCCAGAATATTCTTTGGAAATGTTGGAAAGCGAAAGATGTATCATATTGGATGTATCCTCGGATTTTAGTGCCCGCCAGCAACTTGCCCCTGCTCGCCACCGCCAACCACTTGAATGATACCCATGCACGCCCAAATAAGAGCAAAACTAATGATGGTTGCGGCAGCAGGTTCATAAGCCTTATTTTGTATTAAGAGTGCAATATAGGGAGCAAAAGCTGGTTTAGCAAGATATTGGGCTAATGTATATTCGCCCATCACAATCGCAAAACTTAGAAATGCGCCGCTCAAGATCGAAATGCGGATATTTGGAAGGATCACGCGGAAGAGGATTGTTCCCCAATTCGCGCCCAAGCTTTGGGCGGCTTCCGTCAAGGTGCGAACATCGATGGCACGCAAACCGGTATCAATCGCACGATACATATACGGCATGGATAAAACCGTATATCCTGCAACAAGCAATGCTGGGCTATCCACAATCAACAAGGGCGGGTGACTATATGTGCCAACCAACCCAAAAACATACACAATGGCAGGAACGACGAAAGGAATTAGCGTAATTAACTCGATTGCTGATCGAGCTTGTGGCAGTCTTAATCGTACCAAATAAGCAGTCGGGACAAAAAGCAAGATTCCAACAATAATAGTTAGGATTGCCCAAATAACGGATGCAGGGAAACTGGTTTGAAATTTTGGATCATTAAAAACATTCAAATAAGCTTTGAAACCCGGGTGTCCAAGTTCGGCTTTCAAGGAAAAGATAAATGTAGCCAGAAGGGGTAAAAAGAAATAGAGGATACCCAGTACCATCCAGAACCAGGACCAAATCACACCGCCACGTCTCATCTCAACCACCTCTCAGTAATTTTTTGAAGGTAGGTATATCCGGTGATCACTACAACCATAATAAGGACCATTCCAAATGCCATGGCATATCCTAGACCAGGATCGTTCAATACATCCCCTCTCAATTGCGCACCAATAACAATGGTTGCCAATGTGATTTGCCCGCCCGTCAATGCCTGGGCGGTTGCAAAGGCTCCAAAGGCATTACCAAAGAGCAGGATCATCGTACCTAAAATGGAAGGCAACAAAATCGGGAAAGCTACATAGCGCCAGTATTGGAATGTACCAGCCCCCAAATTTTCTGAAGCCTCCAACCACTCACGTCGCAGGCCGTCGATTGCAGGAGCAATGATGAGAACCATGAGTGGAAATTGGAAGTACATATACGCGGCGCTCAGGCCCCAAAATTTATATAATGTAAAACCATGGTCGTAGATATTAATATCAATCGCTTTTAGCCAATTGGTAAGCAGACCAGTAGGACTCAATAATGCAATAAAAGCAAAAGCTAAAGGGATGCCGGCAAAGTTCGATGCCACGCCGCTGAAGGTCATCAGGCTCGAACGCATAAAACGCGGAAGCCCTCCGCGGATAGCCGAGTAAGCCAGTATGAATCCAAACACACCACCGCCCAAAGCCGTGACGATACTTATCTGGATGCTGAGCGAATAGGCGCTTAGTACGTAAGGATCCTTCAATAAATTTAAGATGTTTTGAAATGTGAATCCCCCAGTTTCTGAATCCTGGAAAGTCCCCACAACAATTGTCGAGGATGGATAGAGGAGAAATAAAATGGCAAACAGAAAGAACGGCAGGAGGCCCAGCCATGCCCAGGAAATCTTGGGTAGAGCGGGACGCGCCATAGGCGCGTCCCGCTTTACAGAATCTGAAGTAGTCATCAAAACTACGGAGCAGGAGTGGGAATATCCACTCCAACTGTAGTATCCCAACCGGTTTTGATCAAATCACGTGCGGCTGTGAGTTGATCAGGGTTCGGAGAAACCGCTGAAGAAAAGGCGCTGGAGGCGGGCAGTTTAGCTTTTAAATCCGCCGGAATTACACCGCGCGATTCCAAGTCAGCCTGTTGAACGCCGTGAGCATAGCCCTTCATCCAAGCCAACTGGCCTTCGTCAGAGTGGAGGATTTCCATCCAGACTTTGGCGCAATTGAGATGGGGGGCATAAGCGCTAATGGCTTGAACATACATACTGGCAATGGTCGGGGAAGGATAAGTAACTGAAATGGGGGGGTTGCCATTCAGGGAATCTTTATCGCCGAAGCCCAAATAGTCCCATGTTAGAACGATTGGGGTCGCGCCTTGAGCAAGAGTTCCTACTTTGGCAATCACGGGAACGAAGTTGCCAGCATCATTCACCTGCTTGAAGAAATCAAGACCTGGTTGAACGTTATCCAATGAACCGCCATTAGCCAATGCAGCCGCAAAGACGGATTGCGCGGCCTGATTCGAGGTGCGTGGATCGCCAGCAAGAGCAACCTGGCCTTTGTATTCTGGCTTGAGTAAATCATTCCAATTGGCCGGCACATTCTTAACTACGGCTGTGTTGACTTCAAGCGCCATGACACCGTAGTAGCCGCCTGTCCATAAACCAGTCGGATCCTTTGCAGGCAGACCTAGAACTGTATTGGGAATCTTGTCCCAAGTAGTAACCTTGTACGCTTGATAATCCCCGGCATCTATGCCCGTCTTGCCAAAGGCATAGCCGACATCAACGATATCAGGAGCTTGGGGACCCTTGTTGCCTTTGTTAACTTCAATCGCCTTCAGCTCGTCAGCCGAGCCAGCGTTCTCATCCAGCGAGTTGATCTTGACGCCGGTTGTGGCGGTGAACAAATCGAAAATCGCCTGATAATTCGCCCAGTTCCCTGGGGTTGCAATAATGGTCACCATGCCTTCAGTCTTGCAG
>CAZIYY010000030.1:25978-35421 GCA_964543585.1 uncultured Anaerolinea sp.
CAGGCGGCGACAAGATCGCTTGACACACTGGCAACCCCACCTGGGGCAACGGTTGCTTTGGCGCCGCCACACGCCGCCAGCATCGTCGCCACCATTATCAGCGACAACACGGTGAACAAATTCTTTCTAGTTTTCATTCTCTTCTCTCCTTTTGAATGATTAATTGTAGAGAGTCACGCGCTCTCCATCCATACGATTATATAACAAACATGTCAAACAAGGTTAATCATTTGTAAAGACCTATTTAACGGGCAACTTCTTCCACCTCTTCGTACCAGCGGACACGAGTCCCAACTTTATCACGCATCTGCCAGACAAGGGACTTCGGCATGGCTTCGAAAGTTTGATAAATCTCGGACACCCGCTTCAGAATCAACCCGCGCTCTGATTCCGTCAAATTAAGTTTTTCATCGCCGACAACATCCTCCACGCGCTTGAGATTGATGGATGTCGTCTTGTACAACCCCCAATCGTTGCCGCATAACTGGGCAAGGTGCTTGAGATTGATCCTGTTATCATCGTCGTTACCTGTCTCGTTATACAACAACAGCGAGGCGATATCGAGCGCATCTTTGCGATTCAACTCCACGATTTGGGCTTTGGATAAAAGCAACTCGGCGAGCGGAACGGTAACCGGGTCAAGATGGAGGCGGCTGTTCATCGGCAGTTTGTGACACATCTCGAAATTTCCGACGAAGATATCCACGTGCCGTTCACTGTTTGGGTCCAGGTAGATCTGACGCTTCGATCCGTTCAGGAGATTGAACTGCCGGTTCGATTCGTATCCCATCTCGTGAAAGAAGGGCTCAACCTTTTTCCGCTCATTTTCGCCGGCGACAAAGTCCAGGTCACGGTATTCGCGTGAAAAGAATTTTCGAAAATCCCCGCTTTTGACTCGAATGGCCAGACCGCCGATCGCGCGCAATAGCATGGACTTTTCACGCGCGGCCGAGACCAGCCGATTCATCTCATCGAGAATATCAGGTTGGATGGGCATACGAATTGGTGGTCAGCGACGAAATGATCACTGACCACCACATTTTAACTCAAACCAGATTTTATTCAGGCGGAATTTCCTTGAAGGCATACTCCACGTTGATGCCTTTGGATTTCTGGGCATTCTTCGCCCAGTAATACATGAGCACCGACACAAGCACAACCCCAAGAGCAATCAATTGAGCGCGAAGTTCATACACGCCTCCGCCAATATCACCTGAGAAGAGCGTATCGAGTCCAGACCAGATTCCAAGAACGAAATAGTCAGGCTTGAGCAGGAAAGCCGCCACCATTGAGGCGGCGAAGCCCGCCCCGAGCACGCCCAGGGCAGTCACCCACGGCATTGAAGTGCCGCCTGCCCAATTACCCAGATGCTCTCGCATACTGTAGACCAACCAGGCGGCCCCTCCAACAGCCAAAAGTCGCGTCAGCCAAACCATGAAAGGCTGGTTGGCGAAGACCACTGCCATACTCCAGGTAGTCCACACGAATGTTACTACGCCAATCAACATGAGGAGCATCCCCAACAGTCCGTTTACATTGTAACGGGAACCGGGCGACGCGTCATATAAGGCTTTAGCCTTCAATGGGAGGAATGCCCCAGCCAATGCTGTCGCCGCGAACACATACCCGCACCCGAATGTCACTCCGAGTGTGAACAGGACGAAGTCCGAGTAGCGAAAACTGTATAAGGCAAAGATCGGAATGCTCAAGAGGAAGTACACCAGGTGCGCATTCAGCGGAGTATGGAATCTCTCATGCACTGTACTCACCCATTCGGGGAGCAATCTGTCCAGGCTCATCGCCACCATGATGCGGGTCACGCCGATGTAGCAGTTGCACACGATCTGGAAGGCGTTTAGGGTGAAACCAAGTCCAATGAGCAGAATCACGAGCGGACTGCGAGAGATCGCCACTGCCAGCATACTCGGAGCAAGAATGATCGTATCGGCAATCTTGGCAGTCGGGTCAACGTACCAATAGCCATATGACGCTACCACCTGGCCCTCAGTCCCAGCCGCGTTTTGCAGTGCCAGCCCAAGCACAGCCAGCAGAAGACCTGTAGCGATCAGGGAGCCGACCATAATGAAGACCTGATTCTGGAACGAGCGTGCCTCTTTGATTTCGCCGTTCTGTTGAGCGCTGTAAGTTGCCCATTGCAGGCTTTGCCATGCCACTGGAGCAACGAGGAGAGTGAGCAACCAACTGAAACTGGGGGCTGTATTCACCCCCGCCGCTTGCGCGGCCGCTAAGGCATTCTCGTAGAAGTTTGGTCCCTCGCCTACTGCCGTCGCGAATTCATTCAGGCGCGGCGCGAACGAAGCGGCAGAACCAGTGAATAGGACCAACAACGTGGCGGCGAAGCCAAGTAGTGTCCCAATCCACATCACATTCTGAAAGCGGACATAATTCTTGAATCCACTCACTAGCAGGACTGCCCCGATCAGGCCGTTCAGGAGACTGACGACAAACAACCCGAGCGGTGTGGTTACCCACAAGCCAGCCGCTATCAAACCTGCACTATTCAAGACATGCCCGAGCCCAAGAAACAGAGGCGCCAATCCGAGTACGCCCACCAGCCAACCTGAAAGAGCGGTCCACACCAGAATCCAGATGACGAACCCGCTCATCACGATAGTGAAACCCGCTCCTCCGCCCAGCACCCGGCTCTGGAACACGTAGTCTCCGCCGGATCGCGGCAGAGCTGTGGAGAGCCAGACCGCCGCGAACGCAATCGGAATCTGGATTACTGTGCAAATAAGGATGCCCAAAGGTACATTGCCTCCGGGAAACGCCGTTGGTGAAACGAGGAACACCCAGGGGAAAATGATGCCCATCGTCAGAATGTTATAAACGAACGCGGAATACGGGGACATGACGCGCACAAGTCCCGATGCTTTTCGAGTAAAGACTTCTGGTTTTGCTGTTGCTGTAGCCATTTTCTTCTCCTTATCATAAGTATGGATTGCAACGTATTGTTTTTGAAGATCTACTTTTCGAAGACGAAGATTATCCTCCTTTCAACAAATACTTATCATCCGCTTGTCATCTGGAAGCCTTGCACTTCGCCATCCACAAAGGTCACCAGACAACCGCGCAGAATCCCTTCTCCATACTCACTACCCGGATTGATACAGGTTGTGCGACCCAGTTTCGCCATTGCCTGAGACTCATGGATGTGACCGTGCAGTCCCAACATGGGCTGATATTTTTCAATCGCGTTGCGGACGCTTACGCTTCCCGCGCCGAACAAAACGACCTGCCCGCCTTGCATGATCTGCTCAGGCGGATCTTTGGTCCAATCCAGCTTTGGACAGGTATCCAGCGACGAATCAACAGGCGGGTCGTGAAAATTGAAGATGGCTTTTTTCATATCGGGGACCTTCTTAACCATTTCTTCGATCATGACGCCCAACTCTTCGTCAGAAACTTCACGCGGTGTATGCCACGGGGTTGGCGTGCTAAAGCCGACCGAGATCATGCTGTGATCGTCATCCACGTAAACCATCTCGTTTTCACAGGCAAAGAAACTTTTTGTGTCTTCACGTTTCATAACGGTTAACACTTCGGGGTCATCGTCGTTGCCGCCTGTGACGAAACATTTCCTCCCTGTTCCTGCAAGACGTTCTTCGGCAAGTTCCACCCATCGGGTCAGTTTCTGACGCGCCAATTCATTGAATAACGCATTCACGCCCTGCTCGTTGGAATGTGTTTCGCGAAACTCGTCTTCTTCCATGATCTTGTAATAGAAGCCGAGCGTATCCAGGCGGCTGTAAAGACTTTCCAAATCTGCTTGCGATTCGACCTTTTCAGTGCGCCCCTGCAACGTTGCGCGATAACGTCCATTCTGTTCCCTGATGATCGGGATGAGCAGTTTGCCCGTAATATCCCCGCCCATGACCAGCACATCCACGTCGTAGAATTTCCCCGCATTGACGAATTTGCGATACGTCCGCTCGGACGCGTGAAGATCTGTAGCGTAAAACAATCGAGTGGCTTTCTTGCTGTTTTTCTTTGAAAAGAAAGACATGAAAATGCCTCGGAAGCAAGGTAAACTGTGGGGGGTTAAATTGATAAACACACTCAATCGAGCGAAGTTGCGCCACGGAAACCGGATCGATCAGCGCAACCTGATGCCCAACTCGACTTTTTAGTTATAATACTCACAGCAGGTTGGTTTTGACACTTTCTCTTAGGAGCATTTTATGTCCAGCAGTTCCATTGGGATGCATGAGCAGGATCGTTCTGAACGCGAAAAATTTGAAAATGAGCTGAAGCGAATTCTGAAAGCGAGTGGCGATGCAGGGATCATGATGCGCGTGATTGGGTCGCTGGCATTTCAAATGCACTGCCAGCGGTTCGGCTATTTACAGCAAGCCATGGGGCGCGCGTACACAGATATCGATTTCGCAGCATACAACCGGCAGACAAAACAAATCCAAGGATTAATGACTTCCCTGGGTTACGTTGAAAACCGCGAAGTTTTCATTGCCACAGAAGGCGAACGCGCCATTTTCGACGAGCCAGCGGCGGGACTGCATGTTGACATTTTCTACGAAAAACTGGATTTCTGCCACACGATTTACTGGAAAGATCGGCTTGAAGTTGACTCTCCGACCATTCCACTAGCAGAACTTCTCCTTGAAAAAATGCAGATCGTTAAAATAAACGAGAAAGATATTATTGACACCATCATGTTACTGCTTGAACATTCACTGGGTGAGCGCGACAGCGAGACCATCAACATTAAGCATGTCGCAAAATTATGCGCTAACGAGTGGGGTTTATGGCGCACGACGACTATGAATCTGGACAAGGTCCGTGTGTTGGCTCAGGGCTACACCCAACTCGACGATGAGCAGAAGGCAAAGGTCGCCGTGCAGGTGAACGAAATCATGAAGCGGCTTGAGAATGAACCCAAGCCGCTTGCATGGAAGATGCGGAATCAAGTGGGAGACCGTGTTAAGTGGTACAAGGATGTGGATGAAGTGTAGATAAAACGAACGACCACAACCTCAACAACTTACTCGACCGGAATCTCCGCATGGACCTTGTCAATATCAATGCCCTGACTTTTGCGAGCGGACTTGAATCCGAAGTAAATGATCGCGGCAAGCAGATAGTTCGCTCCCATGAATTCAAGGGATGTTAGATTCTTGTATCCATTCTCGTTGATGCTATAACCTATTCCATACAGCGCATTCGGATCGAGAATCCATTGATAGAGCAGGAAGACGAGGAAGCCGCCGAAGATTACACCTGCGACCGTTATCAGCGGAATGCCGAGGAATTTGTATTGAGCAATGGGCGAGGCGTTGTAAAGATCGGGTTTCTTGTAAGGCAGGATGATCGCGGCAATCGTTGTGCCAAGATATGTCACCGCAATAACCAGTGTGGAGCAAAGCGTTAGAGATTGGAAGGTGGCGATATTGTAATCATACAAATACGCGATCGCTATCGATGGTACGGTCATCAACAGAAGCGCGTAGATCGGCGTGCCCGTGCGCGCATCCACTTCAGCGACCTTCTCTGGAAGCAGGCGATCAAACGCGGCGGCGAAGATCACGCGTGTAGAAGAAAGAAACACAGTTCCACTCCAGCCAAACCACCACAGGCTCATCAAAGCAACAACGATGAATTGCAGGAGCTTATTGCTGGTAAGGAATGCGGCAAGCAAAGCAGGGTAAGGCCATACGGGCAAGGCAGGAGCATCAGACGATAGCGCCCAGAAATTACTCCACCACGCACCATTGGCTTGCATGTAGAAGTCCCAACCGATGGTCTTCTTGATGGCAAAGAGCAGAACGATACCCAACAGCGTGGTTATGCCAAGCGCCCAACCCATGCCGGTGATGTTTCGTTTAAAATCTGTGGCGCCGCGCACCTCACCATAGAGGGTCGCGCCCCAGTTCGGCCATAAGTTGAAAAAGACCAGGTATGGGATCACCAGGAAAATTGCCACCAGCGTGCCGCCGCTAAAGGGTGTAATTGCCCCGGCGTTCGTGCCTAATGCAACAGTTGCATCGTACACACCAGGTTGCGCGCCGAACATGGACACGGCATTTGATTCCAAACCTGCTTTGAAGGCTTCAGGCGAGCCCATTAGCAGCATCACTATGACGATGAGCAAACCCAACATGCCGCCATAGAAAGAGAATTTTTGAATGCGCGCATAGGTCTTCATGCCCAGAGCAATGAAGACGCTTACAATGACAAGGGTAAGGAGAGATGCAGTGAATGCGCCATTCTGTGTGCCTGCAAACCAGAGCGCTGCTCCTTTCACACCTAAAACACCAAGCAACGGCACGAGCACGATATGGCGGAACATATCGCCATACAGCGGCACCCACAACCATAGGATGAACCACCAGCCTGTGACGGCAAGGATGAAGCCCACCGCGCCGCCCAGAATACGGCTTTGCCAAACATAATCGCCGCCGGAGCGGGGCATGACGGCGATCAATGCGGCATAGACGATCACTTCAAAGAAGATGAACACCGCGCTGACAATCAGCGCAGAGACCATCCCACCCTCAAGGAAGTACATTTGACTAAAGATGTACAAACCGAGGGTGATGATGTTGATGGAAAAGAACGCGTAGATGAACGCGTCCAAGACCGACCACGAACGCACCATGCCGGTCGCTTTACGGACGAACAGGTTGCTCATAATACTTCTCCTCTGTTGAATTGTTACTCTGCCCAGAGTATGTCATGCTGAGCGGAGCATCTCCGACACAACGAACGAGACTCTTCGGTCGCAACAACCGCTCCCTCAGAGTGACATACTAATATTCATAACACTGAAACACCGAGAGAGTTATCCTGTTGTTAGCACGTAATTTTCGATTTTGTTCCTGCCGAGTTTCACAATCGCCCCCAAAAGCGTCCCCTGTTCGTACATCGAGCCGGGGTTGATGCACAACGTCTTGCCGACCCGCATCGCGCCGCGCCCCTCGTGGATGTGCCCGTGCAGACCCAGCAACGGCCGTGTCGTTTCGATGGCTTTTCGCAATGCGGTGGATCCAACAGGTTTAAGAGACTGTCCCGCAAGCACGGGACGCAGGTCTTTATCCAATTCGGGAGCCTCATCCAGACCCGATTTATACGGAGGCACGTGGATATTGAAGACCGCGTTACGCGGGTCTTTGAGTTTGGATATCATCGCTTCATACCGGACTTGGAGTTGATCCTCGTCCTCTTCGCGTTCCGTATCCCAGGGCGTTCGGTTGGACCAGCCGGAGGCGATCATTTCGTGGTGTTCGTCCAGGGGAGTCACCTGCCCCTCGACCAGGAGCACGCGTCGGCTCGCGCGAATGATCTCATCCACTTCATCCATATCGTCGTTGCCTGGACTGCAATACACTTTCATGTCACTGCCATCCAGTTTTTTATCCGCCAAATCCATCCACTGCTGAACGACCCTAAGAACCTCATAGCGAAAAATTTCGTGCACTAGTTCCGGCTTATTTTGAAGGTCAATCAATTCATCGGGGTTGGTGACGTAGGGATAATATCCGCGGCTGCGGACGCGCTTGATCATGTCCTTCATCTCTTCATCCGTCGAAATATCATAGACCTGTTCAAGCAATGTGATGCGATAATGATCGCCGCCCTGATGGATGAAAGGAATAACCGCCTTGCCCGTCATATCGCCGCCGAGGATCAGCACATCGGCATCGTAGAATTTCCCTGCGTTGAGAAACTTGCTCCAGCAAATATCCGAACCGTGAATGTCTGTGGCAAAAAATAGTTTTGTCACATGCAAATCCTTCTCGCGCTTAATCTATCGAAGTGTGGCTGAGACTTGTCTTGTTGATGTGGCATTGTGTTCGTAATATTATACCCTGCGTTAAAATAAAATGTGCCAAAATTGCGCCACACGAGCCATATTTAGCAGGATGTATAATCAGCGACGAGGCAAGCCATACATTAGATATCAAATATCCTCCCGAAATGTTATGGGCGTTACAGCAGCGTCCAAAAGAGTTCAAGCGTCAGGCACGACTTTTGCTGGCTGCCAAAATCGCGGATTCTTTATCTCGTCGGACAAGACGGATTGTCCCCATTCAGCGAAACCGTCAAAGAACTTTCAAATTCCCCACTACTGAAATCGATACAAGAAGCGGGGTTGTATTTGCATCAAGAATTGGTTGAACAGGTTTTGAAAACGGCAGGGGAAAATGAAACATGAATTCGGGAAAGGAAACTTCTGACAAAAGACAACCAAAGACATGTCACCCTGAGCGATAGCGAAGGGTCTCGCGCCCTGGACACGAGATTCTTCGCCCCTTCGGGGCTCAGAATGACATGTCTGCTCTTATCCCGAACTGATGTTAAATAAACACGGCGAATATTAATGCGTTCCACGCAGGCGGGGATCGAGCGCGTCGCGCAAACCGTCGCCCAGGAAATTGAAGGCAAACATGGTAATCGCTAAAGCCAGCGCCGGGAAGATGGCTTGGTTGGGATAGGTGCGGATCGCCCTGGAGCCATCCGAAATCATCGAGCCCCAGGATGGGGTCGGCGGATTCACACCCAAACCGATAAAGGAGAGGAATGCCTCGGTTGCGATATATCCAGGAATGGCTAATGTTTCCGCCACCACCAAGGGGCCGACAATGTTGGGCAGGATGTGCCGGAACATAATGCGCGTGTTCGAGGCGCCAATTGTATGCGCCGCTTCGACGAATTCCTTTTCACGCACGGAAAGGACCTGACCGCGCGTCAGGCGCGCCATGGTCTGCCAAGCGGTCAAACCGATGCCGATGAAGATAAAGAACAGCCCTCCCATACTCTCATCCAATTGGTTGATCCAATACGCGAATGAACCCGGTTGGATATCGGACAGGGTGGAGCGGAAGAAAGCCATCAGCAGGATGATGAAAAGCAGGGTGGGAAAGGCATAGAGTATGTCCACGATGCGCATCATGATGTTATCCACGCGGCCGCCGAAGTAGCCGGAGATGCTGCCGTAAATCACGCCGATGATCAGACTGATCAGAGGCGCGATCAGCGCTACGGTTAGTGACACGCGCGCGCCGTAGACGATGCGGCTGAACAGATCACGCCCCACGTAGTCTGCGCCTAGAGGATAATTGCTCGAATACTTGGCGTATGGCCCCATGGAGGGGAAGATCGAAACCAGCCAGTCCGGCACCTTGTTCTGATCCACTAGCACCTGTGTCCCAAATGGCTTGACCGCGATCAGCGGAGCAGATACCGCCATTAGAATCAGGAGAACAATGATGAAGCCGCCAACGACTGCGGCGCGGTTGCGGAGCAGGCGTCGCAGTGCGTCCTGCCACAGACTCTCGCGCTTTTGAGTGAGCGGCGTTCCGCCTACAAGGATGAATTTCGATTCAACTGACATGGTTACTCTCCTATCCCATTAATCATAACGAATACGCGGGTCAAGATAGGCATAAGTAATATCAACGGCCAGG